>JAEORY010000063.1 GCA_016840645.1 Candidatus Borrarchaeota archaeon
ACAACTTAGCCTGCGTTATAGCCCTAAATTTAGTATTAGTATTGCCTCTCTTTTCTTCGCTCTTCTTCATTGGATAAATATTTTGATCTCTTTAGGTATTAGGTCTTTTACTTCTTTGTTGCTTTTTAGCATTAATATGGTGCTGGGAGGTGTTTGGCTAGGATATGCATACTATAAAACTAATAATAACCTATGGTTGCCCATCGCTTTACATTTTGCCTGGAATGTCGTTGGCTATTTCTTTTTTGGGTCTTTATTCACAGGTGGTTCAGTAGTAACTTACTTAATAGATCCTATTTTGATAGAATTTGAATGGAGTATTTTAACTGCCTTGATACTCAGTTTAGGCACTGTTATGATATATTTGGTTTCTAAAACATCCGTCTTGTCTATGCCACAAGAAGAAGCGCACATATGATTGAATACTCATTTTAGATGATCACTTGATCCTTAGATTTGTATCAAAATTGCTTGTTTTAGTATTTTTAACATTGAAAATCCTAATGGGAAGAATTTTAAAGCAATTTATTTGATTACACATGAATCCTCTATTATACGTTCAAGGGGCTGAGTCTATGTCAGATTCAAAAAAGAAACGTACACTTTCAGAGTTAGAACTGAGAGAAGAAGCGCTTGAGTCAAAAGAAAATCCTTTAACATATGAAGAGTATAAGGAATTGAATCGTCTCAAGAAAAAATTGGAAAGAGGAGAAATCGTTATTAATGATAAATACTTCAAATGCAATGTGTGTGGACAAGCGCATTACATTAGGGTGCAGCACACGTATGATGGTGATTATCCAGATATGCGGAATACCAAACTAATTATTGCAGAACTTGAAGAAAAAACTGAATAAGATCTAGCGTTATTACATTAGGATGCAGCATGTTTACGACGGGGACTACCGATCCTTTCATAATAGACATCGATTCCATAAGGAACTCGTGTCTATCCACCCAAGAGAACTTGCGTGGAGCCCCCGCTAGGACGGTTGAGCGGGATACCTGCCGCCATATAGGGTGCAGGCCTTGAACGAAACGGTAGTTCGATGTCAGCGCTCCCGCAGAATCGACAGTGTACGGGATTACTGGACTGAGGGCAAGGATGTGGTCCCAGGGCGAAGTATTAAACCGCTGGGTGCCTATCTCATGGATCGATTCTCACTTAGATATAGGAGGGTCTGCTTTATAAACACCTCGCCTCAGCAGCGTCACTGGCGGACCTTCGACATCGGAAGATGTTTCTGCAGTTGATTATATATAGCTACATAATCACTAACTATTATCTACCCTGATATGCGGAATACTAAGTTAATAATTACAGAAATTGAAGAAAAAACTGAATAAGACCATGAGGTGAACTTATGGAATTTATGGGTTATAAACGTCCTGATGGGTCGGTTGGGGTGAGAAACTATGTTGGAATTATTCCTGCTGTTGTGTGTGCAAACGAAGTGGTAAGCGCTATAGTTGACCAAGTCGGAGGACCAACCAAAGCCTTACTACATAATCAAGGTTGTTGTCAACTGAAACCCGATTTAGAGCAAATTGAACGAACTTTGATAGGCCTTGGGAAAAATCCTAATTTAGCAGCAGTCCTTGTAGTGAGTTTAGGCTGTGAAAGTGTCAAAGCCGATCGAATTGTTGAAGAAATTGAGAAAACTGGAAAACCAGTTGAAAAAATAGGCATCTATGACTTGAAAGGTAGCACGAATGCCATTGAAGAAGGCGTAAAAATTGCCAAGAAACTGGTGGACTATGCTAATGAAAGTGAAAGAACACCTGCCTCGATTGAGGACCTTACTATAGGCATCAAGTGTGGGGCAAGCGATACTACGTCAGGGTTAGCTGCTAATCCAGCAGTTGGTGTTGCTACAGATATAATGATCGATGCAGGATCTAGTGTAGTTTTTGGCGAAGTCACGGAGTTCATTGGTGCAGAACACATCCTTGCTAGACGGGCAGCAAATGAGGATGTAGCTAACAAAATATATGGCTATGTCAACGCGATGGAGAAAAGGGCAGAAGCGGTTGGAGTAGATCTTCGAGGATCACAACCCACTGCCGGGAATATCCGTGGTGGATTGACAACTATTGAAGAGAAATCTCTTGGCGCAATAATCAAAGGCGGAACACGCACAATTCAAGAAGTTATGAATTACAGCGAAAGTCCTACGAAAAAGGGACTTATCGTCATGAATACGCCTGGTTTCGAAATAACCGTTTTGACTGGTCTTGCTGCTACTGGTGCTCAAATTTTGCTCTTTACTACAGGACTGGGAGCACCTCAAGGTCATCCGATGACCCCGGTAGTAAAAATCACAGGGAATTCACAAACGATGGAACGAATGGGTGACCATATTGATGTTGATGTAAGTGGAATTCTCTCAGGGACACTGACAATGGATGCCGCAGGAAAGAAAATTGTGGATCAGATAGTTGAGGTTGCAAACGGTGAGCAAACAAGAGCTGAAATACTCGGCTATACAAAATCAATGGATATTTATGTGTTAGGTCCGGTGGTTTAAGAACCCACAGGAAACACCTTTTTTTGTTAAGATCTATGGATTTTTTTCTTTCACTTGCTTTTTCTAATCTTCCATGAATTCTTGAGGAAAGAGTACTACACCCGCCTTATTTTCAAGAGCCTTTTCAGTTAATTCAATGGCCATGAATGCTCCATCTGGGACTTCAAATGGACACTGAACACCCCATTGTGAAGCTTTTTGAAAGCCAAACTTAGGATAATAGTCTTTATGCCCCACAACAATTATTGAATCAAACTCCAACTCTTTTGCCTTTTCAATCCCTTTCTTTATCAATTTTCCCCCGACTCCTTGTTTCTGCAGCTCAGGGATAACCGCAATTGGAGCAAGCATAAGGGTTTCAAATTCTGATTCACCAACAATTTTTATTTTTGAAAAAAGAATATGGCCAACAATCTCGTTATCTTTTTCAGCTACTAAGGAAAGTTCTGGAACAAAATTGGGACCTCTTCTGATTTTTTCAATCAGTTTGCTTTCATTTTCCTGACCAAAAGCCATTTCATTTATTTCATAAACCCGTTTATAATCTTCTTTAACTTCTTGTCTAATTCTTATTTCCATCGTGGTTACCTCTATTATCCTAAGCGAAGAATAAAAAAAAGCTACGATTGTTGAACTGATGTATCATCAGTTATTTAAATGAAATGGTCCATAAGACTTAGTCGTAAAAAATGGCGAGCGCGTAAATAACTCAAAATTTATATCGGAAGTTCTCTTGAAGTGTTTTAGCAAAAAATAATGGTCTTAGGGGTTTAAATAAATGAATATCACAGATTTCACCAAGCAGCATCCTATTGCGATGTTTTTAGCGATTGCTTTCATATGGACTTGGGCTGCAATGACAGTTATACTCGCATTGTTTCCTATTGGAACTAATCCAACTGAAATAGCCCCTATCTTCCTTGTATTAATATTAATAGGTGGTTTCGGTCCCAGCATATCAGGTTTCATTGTTACACGTATTTATTATGGAAAAGGAAGTGTATGGGCTCTTTTAGGTAAATTAAAACGATGGCGAGTCAACATAGGTTGGTATGGCGTTGCATTGCTCATGATCCCTCCTTTAGCCGTAATCACACTCCTCATCGGTTCAGCATTTGGTATCCCATTACCCACAAGTGAACAAATCTTCAGTGTATTGCTGATAGGTCTGATATGGCCGCTCCTTGCTGCCCTTGGAGAGGAATTCGGCTGGCGAGGATTTGCCCTACCGAAGCTTCAGGAACGGTACAATGCCTCAGTCACAAGTGTCATCATTGGTTTGTTCTGGGGATTATGGCATCTGCCTATGGATATATTCGGCACAGGAAATTATGGTGTGCTCTTCTTTCCTAATTTTATTCTTGTTCATGTGATTTCGGTCACAGTACTAGCCACTCTTATGACTTGGATTTATAACAACACAGAGGAGAGCATGTTGATGATGATCTTGTTCCATTATGGCATTACATTTTCCGCCATCATCATCCTCCCAGGAGGACTGGGTGCTATTGATAGCTTGATTACCTGGCTAATTTATACGTCTCTTCAGCTTGTTATTGTAGCGATCGTCATCGCCTATGCGGGTGCAAAGAAATTGGTAAGAGACTCCTAAACAGCGATCTAATTATGTATACCGGCGTTACAGCTAATGCTCCTACTTCTTTTTTTTGATACAACGAAAGAATTTCAGTAGAATTAAGATCTTCCTTTAGTTGTTCTTAGAATCCGTAATAAATACAAGACCAGCATATATCATTTTTTAATAGAAAAAAAGAGGGATTTAGCCCTTTATTGCCTTTAGATTGAAGAACCAAAGCGTAAAAGCTATTATTTCTATCGGACTGATAATAGCGTTGATAATCGTGCTGATGACCATGGAAACTATTAGTATAGTTGTGATGGAAGCAATTGCACCACCAATCGCACCAACAACTCCGGTGATAATAGCGATCACAATTCCTAAGATAAATGTTAGCCACCATTTTCCTTTTACCAAATACCAACTACGCTTCAGTGATTGAACTGCTCCAGAATCTTCTAATATAATGCTCTGGATGGCCACTGTGAAATATGTAGTTATAATAATGATAAGTACTACCATTATCAAGACGCCGAGTAAAACACCAGCGATAATTGCTAATATATTACCTGTGCCTGCTAATGCAAATATTAAAGCAAAAATGATAGCAATTCCAACTGCTACTACGCCTAGGATGATCAATATTATCAGTATTGTAGCGCCAAGCAATGATGGAAATCGTGAAAGCGCATGTGAAAGACTATCTTTTAGACTAGGCCCTTCAACTCCTTGATGTAAATCTGCAGCATATTTAACGAGCATACCCTCAATTAGAAGCTCAAAAAACACTGTTATGAGTACTGCTACAGCTATGCCTACAAACATTGTAGGTAACACAGTTTGCCATTGTGTTGCCCAGTCGATTGGTGGTGAAGGTATATCCGTCACGTAAGATACACCAAGCAAGAAGCCAAGATCAAATCCAAACGCAGCAAGTGCCCCAAAAATAATTAAGATAGAGATCAGAGAGATTAAGAGATACGGTAGCATGAAATATGGAAGTTTCCTCGCCCAATAAGTGAAAGTTAACTTTAATGCTTCGACAAATCCGAGCTCTTCAGAAGATCCTACTTTTGTTTTCTCCAAACGTTTCACTCCCTTCAACATCAATAATGATTTAATACAGATGTGTTTCTCATTTTTATATTTTTTAGAGATGGTCTAGAAGTGATTTTTTGTTGTATCCATAATTGAGCAGATAACAGGCTTGACATTCTCTAACCTTGAAATTCTATATCGGCTATTACAAACAAAAATAGTTAGTGTTTTATACTAGAACATGACAGAGTCATTTTAAACTGAAATGTTGAGTAACAACAATTGTCTAACAATTCTTGACTTTTATAAACAGAACAAGGGGTAAAAAAAATGAATTCAGACAGGCAGACCGCAATAATTGTGGGCGTATTGTTTATAATTGCTACTGTTATGCTTTTTATTGGAGGAGTTGTTTACAATCCTATTTTAGGTTCTCCGGATTATCTGGATAATGCTTATCCAAATAGAACAATTGTGATAATTGGAATTTTGCTTGAGTTTACAATAGTCCCTGCAATACTTCTTATACCAGTATTCTTGTTTCCCATTTTAAAAAAACACAATGAAGCATTAGCCCTAGGGTATGTTGGTTTCAGATTTCTTGAGGCAGTACTAATAATAGTTATTGAAAGTCTCAGGCTGTCACTTATCAATGTAAGTCAGGATTACTTAAATAGCGGTGGGATGGATGCTTCATATTTTCAAAACATAGGTCGCGCAATTCAAGTTACGAGTGATTGGACCTTTTCGCTTTATGTTATCGTTTTTGCTTTAGGGGCCTTGATACTTTATTTTGTATTATATAATTCAAAACTAATTCCCCGAATTATATCGGCCTGGGGATTCATTGCTGCCGCATTAATGTTAATAGGTACTGTGCTTATTATGGTTGGCATATTTACTGGAATTTCGGAAGTGGAATTGAATCTCATTTTTGCCATGCCAATAGCAGTGCAGGAAATGGTATTAGCGGCATGGCTGATAGTAAAAGGATTCAATCCATCTGCAATCAATTCCTAGTCTACAAAAACAGAAATAAACGAGAAAAAATGAGCACATTTACAGTATCGAAACTAATACCAAAACTTGAATTGCGTGAAATAAAGGATTCACGCAATATTTTTACCCACAAAAAACAAGTTAGATCTCGTAAGAATAAGTTAGTTTTTCCAGCACGGATGGTAATATAGTTATATCTTTAATTATCGCATCAGGTTGTTCACGTTTCAAAACTTCTTGCGTTTGTGCGCCTGTTAGAACTGCAATAACATAAGTACCTGCACTTTTTGCGGCGAGAATGTCATTAACGGTATCTCCAACACAAACAACTTCTTTAGGCTGAACATTCAGTAAGCTCATTGCCAAATTTACTATCTCTGGCGATGGACGAATGCTCTGAACGTCGTCTGTCGTCACAAAAACCTCAAAATATGGGTTCAAATCAAATTTTGCTAGGAGTTTGTCAAGTTCGGCTTTACGTAGGGCAGTAATCACTCCTAAACGATAGTTTGCATCTTTTAGCATCTTTAGAGTTTTTTGAACGCCATCTATTGCTTTAAATTCATCTAGGACTTTATTTGGAAAAATTTCCTGAAATGATGAAATACATTCTTTCGCCAGTTCCTCAAAATTTGAAAGTTCTTTCGG
Organism: Candidatus Borrarchaeota archaeon; assembly: GCA_016840645.1. The sequence goes on from JAEORY010000063.1 coordinate 6,793, forward strand.
TAAGATCGCTGTAATGATTTCTGTGGCACTTTTTCCAAGTTGTGCAATTATTTCTTCAGAACTTGCGACCTTTATTTTATTTTGCTCAAAAGCCATTGAAATAGCCTTTAACAGTGGCTTTATAGTGTATATAAGTGTGCCACCAACATCAAAAAGTATGGCTTTGATTTTATGTAACGCCATTACTGATCACCGATAAACGAGGTGTTCTCCTATAAAACTTATAAATATTAAATGTGCCAATATCTGCTCGAAGTTTCTAAGACGAATAAAATGAACTTATAAGTATGCATGATGAGAATAAAAGATATAAATTGAATCCCTATATGCTTTTGTTACACTATCCCGTATGAGCACAATTTTCCAACAGAACTGGAGTCGCGATAAAATGTCTGAATATATAACGCTTCCATATGGTTCCAATGAAACGGTAACAGTAGAAGTACCAAAGAAAAATATCATATTCCATCTGACACCTAATAAAGTTCCAGGCGTCAATATTGGAATTGCGGAAATTAAAAGAGCTATATACAACCCAATTGGGGCACCTCGATTAGACGATATTGTGAAAAAAGGCAAAAAGATCGCAATATTAGCTAACGATTACACACGGATGGAATGCCCCGATCGAGAATTTCTTCTCGTTCTTCATGAAGAATTCAAGAAACTTGGAGTAAATGGTGAAGACGTGACAGTAATCAATGCGTTGGGATCTCATGAACCACATAAGGAAAAAATGCTTCAAAAATACGGAAAAGACCTCTTTGAGACATTCAATATAGTAGATCACTCGGTTGCAGAAGAAGATTTAGTTGATTTAGGAAAGACACCCAGCGGTACTCCAATCAGCATAAACAAGATTGTAATGAATTCAGACGTTAAAATAGGGCTTGGTAATATCATACCCCACTTCATTCCTGGTTTTGGAGCTGGATCGAAAATCATACAACCTGGCGTTATGGGAGACGACTCTACTGCTGCAACCCATACGTTAGCCGTACAACATGATGTTCGTCATGGTTCTGTCTATGGCGAGGCTGAAAATCCTATTCGTGCCGAAATGGACAGTATGGCTAAAAAAGTAGACCTAAATTTCATCATAAATTCTGTACTTAATCATCAGAAAGAAATCGTAGATATTTTTGCAGGAGATGCGGTAAAGGCTCATCGAGCAGGTATTGAAGTCGCAAAGAAGGTATTCTTTGGAAGAATTCCAGAGAAAGCTGATATTGTTATCGCAAGTGCACATCCTGCAGATTATGACTTGTGGCAAGGAACTAAAGGTATGTATGGCGCCACTTTTGCGACAAAAAAGGGAGGAACTGCTATTGTCACCGCCCCATGGCGATCAGGAGTATCAAAAGTTCATCGTGACACCATGCTTGAGTTGGTTTGCGAAGATCCTTTCTGTATTCTTTCACGGGTAGAGGATGGCGAGTTTGATGATAGTGACGACATTATTGCGCCATCTCTTGCAGCAATGTGGAGTACATACAAAGAACGAGCACAGGTAATTCTTGTAACAGATGGTGTTCCAGAAGCGGATATCGAAACTTTAGGATTTGGTCATGCAAAAACTCTTGACGAGGCATTAGAAATTGCTTTTAAACAACAAGGAAAAGATGCTAAAGTAGGAATCATTGAGTCAAGTGCAGATATTGTAGCAAAAGTCTTTTAGAATTATATAATCTCCTCTTTTCCCCTCAAATCTCTTAAACAAAAAAAGAAGGAATGTATTAAGAAAAAATTATTCGCTCTGTTCTAAGGCCGTCACTAATTTTACAATACCGTCGAGTATAGCCTCGGGCTTTGGTGGGCATCCAGGAATGTATGCTGAAACGGGCATTGCTTTATCAGCGCCGCCAAGGACATTGTAACCCTCTTCAAATACGCCACCGGATAATGCACATGCACCTACTGCTACGACGAATTTTGGATCGGGTGTCTGTTCGTAAATTCTTTTCATTCGATCTCGTGTTTGATTTGTGATGGGGCCTGTAAAAACGATTACATCGGCATGTCTCGGACTGCCTTGTAGTAAAACGCCGAATCGTTCAACATCCCACTTCGGAATAAGGACTGCTAATACTTCTATGTCACAACCATTGCATCCACCGGTGTTTAAATGAAGAATCCACGGTGATCTTACGCGAGCCCATTTCACAATCTTCTTTAATACCATCTGTTTTTGCCTCCACTGTTTTCTATGCCCTTATCTTCCCCGGGAAGAGTACCATGATAGTAAACGCTATTATGAGAATGTAGGCTACTGGAAGAATAGCTGCTAAATTGCCAGCGATGAGACCTACATTGAAAGCAGCAGTCGCTAGGATAAATGCCACAATGTCAAAAATGAGGAAGAATACTGCATATTCAAATATGTGTACATAAAACTGTCCCTGTTCACAGGGCAAGTCTTCTCCGCACGCATATGGTTTGTTTCTGTCAACGCTATCGCGAGCTGGTGGTGCTATTGAACGCGAAAAAGCGACAATGATAAAGACTATGATGAGCGATATTATAAATAACACAGGAACTGAAAACAATATATTCTGCAATGCAACATCACCTTATCTAACATATATCAATTATCATATTGCTTTTTTCAAAACCTGCAAGCTCGTATTCTTCAGTCATTACAACCGCATCGAACTTACACGATTCTTCACATTGTCCACAAAAGAGACAGAGTGCTAAGTCAAAGATAGGACGTTTACCAGCCTTTGTTACTTCTTTACTACATTCGACCATTGTAATTGCTCCACTAGGGCAGTCACGTGCACATAAGGAGCAACCAGTGCATTTTTCAATGTCAAACTTTTGTTTGCCGCGAAAGCCTTTTGGCATAAACACTTGATCCTTTTCAAACGGGTATAAGATTGTACATGCCTTTTTTGTTACATGACGAAGAACTTCTCCAGCCATTGCCATTTTTTATTCACCATCCTTTAACTTTAGAACCACAGATAAAGTGGCCCGATCAATAAAACTAGGAGCACAGAGAGCAACGCAAGCGGCAAGAAAATGCGCCAACTGATGTTTACCATCTGGTCGATTCTCACTCTTGCGAATATAGCTCTAATGAACGCAATCACCAGTACAAATACCACCGTTTTGATTATAAAGTATATCGTTTGAAGCAATCCCACAACCCATGGAGTAATAACTCCTAGGGATCCTGCTGCTGGAATCGGGCCGCTAGGTCCGCCAAGGAATAACGCCGCAGCTAGGCCAGCTAGAAATACCATCTCTAAATGTACGCCGAAGATGAACATTCCGTACTTTTTTCCAGAGAACTCTGTATACCAGCCTGCCACAATCTCGGTCTCGGCTTCTGGTATATCAAAAGGCACCTTTTCTAACTCAGCGATTGAACATGCAATGAAAATGCCAAAAGCTATGGCTGCAGGTCCAAATATAGCCCAACGTGTAAATCCTAGAAGAAAATCACCTGCAACGTACCCTGCTGCTTGAACAGCTACAATTTCTGAGATTGTGAGTGATTGAGTTAATATTGCGGGTGTGATAGCGGCAACAAGAATAGGTATTTCATACCCTAATAACTGAATTGCTGTTCGTTCTGTCCCTATTAGACTGAAGCGATTTGTTGAGAACCATCCTGCCAGAAGCTTGATTATTACAAATGCTGTCATAAGAAAGAGAACAAAAATGAGGTCACCAGTAAAACTAGCTATACCACTGAATTGGTAGATTGGTAAGAAGAAGAGCGAAGTAATTATTACTGATAACGCAAGGATCGGCGTCGCAGTAAACATCTTCCTATCAACGCCATCTGGAACAATATCCTCTTTTGCCAAGAGTTTAATGAAATCTGCGAGGGGTTGAAGTATACCTCTCCAACCTGTATACAACGGTCCAATGCGGTTTTGTAATTTTGCGAAGAATTTCCTGTCAATCCATGCATATGTCAGACTGAGCGTTCCCAAGAAGAACAAGCCAGGAAAAATGAAGATTTGCACTAAACTTATGATGATTTCTACGATCGTTACCACAGTTATACCTCCTGAGGCTTAGATTCATCACTTAAAAAATGTCATTGAATACGAACTATAATACTAAATTGTTTTGACAATAAGAGCGCATTACAATGTTCGACTTATTAAAAGTTTCCATCTTTTGTCCTAAAATTCGTGTAATAGCTGTTCCGGAATAGAATTGTAATGAACGATCATTATAATTAAATCTAAAACCGTGTCATGTCAGTGGCATATTTTGTGAGTGATCCACCAAAATTAAAAAATTGAGTCATAATGGAAAAATATCAAAAAAATAAAAAATAATGAATTGTGTAAATTTCTAGATGACTTTAGACGGATTTAATCGTAATTCAGTTAGTGTAGTGTTAATTCTGCGTTTACTATTTTTATCAACGAGTACGACACGATCAGTGCATGAGAAACAAGGATCTATGCCCGCCAAGACAATTGGAATATCTGCAACGTATCCACCTTTTAACCTTTCGACTACAGAGGGGATGTTTCCTAATGTTGGGGCCCTGACTTTCCAACGTTCGGGTTTGTCTGTTCCATTTGACTTGAGATAATGGATATCTTCGCCTCTTGGGGCCTCAACTCGAATCACTGTTTCACCTGGTGGTACCTTTCTCTTGGCCTTTGTACGGATTTCACCGCTAGGCATATTGTCGAGCATGTATCGGCACATATTTATAGATTCGAAAACTTCTAAGACACGCACTATTACCTGTCCAAGTGTATCACCACTATCATGAGTAATTACTTTGAACGGTATTTCGGGGTAAGCTGCATGTGGATCGTCTTTTCTTACATCTATGGGAACTCCACAACATCGTGCGTTAGGACCCACTGCACACAATTCAATCGCTTGTTCTTTTGTAATCTTTCCAACACCTGCTATTCTAGCGGCAATCGTTTTTTCCTTTAATACGACGTCTGTGTAGTATTTCAGTCGCTCTTCCATAGCGTCTAGGCCTTTATAAGCTCTTTCTTTAATTTCTGGTGTCATATCCCTACGAACGCCACCGATAGTGTTGATCGCATAGTTGACTCTATTGCCACTGATTTGCTCTAGCATATCCATTACATGTTCGCGATCTCTCCAAGTATAGTAGAACAGTGTATCGAAACCGATTTCATGAGCAGCAACACCGACCCAAAGCAAGTGGCTGTGGATTCTCTCGAGCTCAAACACGTACGTCCTGATCCAATTACCTCTATCTGGGATCTCTAAACCAAGCAATGTTTCCACTGCAATGCAATAGGCGGTCGTATGAGAATGACTACAGATACCGCAGATGCGCTCAGCGAGATAGATGTTTTGGATATAATTCCTAGACTCTCCAAGTTTCTCAATGCCCCTATGAATATAACCAATTCTAGGGGTAACGTCTACTACCCTTTCGCCGTCTACAGTAAAGAGAAAATGTTCAGGTTCCTTAAGAGCTGGGTGCTGCGGCCCAACTGGGATATGAAAAGCCGTTCCTTCGGTAGAATCTTTTTCTGTCAATCATAATTCCTCCAAAAATTACCTATAATCAAGAGCTGAAATTACAATTGGTAACCATAAGAAAAAGTTTATCTTTTAATACTTTCTATTTCTACACAAAGATACTACTCTTAGAACCAAACTGATTTTCTCGTTGTAAGTGGATTGCTTATGTCAAGGGCTCGTGATGAAAAAGACACTGGCAGAGACTTTGCTAGAGGACTTATGATTGCTAGTGGTCTTCCTGTGATGGTGATCTTAGGAGTCCTTGTTGGATATTATATTGGAAGAGACTATGGGCCTATGTCTGCAGGATTAGGTGCACTTGTTGGTGGAATGCTAGGTTTACTTTGGACGGCAATTGAAGCAATACGTTGGAATCCTTCAGATAAAAAGAAAAAGAAATGAGATAACTTTCTCAACGTTCAATAAAAAAAGATTTTTTTAAAAATGGGAAAATAGGGAACTGTGAGTCACAAGACGAACTTCGAAGAAACTGAGGTTATTCAATCGTCGTCTTGAGATCCACTTTAGATGTTACCAATCAACATTATAGCAATAACCAGACCGTAGATTGCGATAGCCTCGATGAACACAACGAAAATCATAGTACGACCGAATACTTCTGGTTTTTCAACGATAGCACCAATAGCGGAAGCACTAACAATACCCATGCCTATACCTGCGCCACAACCAGCAACACCTATTGCTAGACCAGCGCCAATCGCGTATCCAACTTCTTTTGGAGTACCGCCGGTAAGACCATTGGTAACCTCTTGCATTGGGGCAACAGCTTGTGTTACTGTTACTAGTGTCAGAACTACAATCAGTGCAGCGAGTCCGAATATTGTCAATTGTAATGCTCTAAGTCTATTCATTTTTACTTCAACCTCCAATTTTTCATTTAAATGGTAGGCGCTTTGTTTTGAATGCGCCTTTAATGATAATATATTAGCAGTTTTTGGATCTTGAGTGGATCAATCTCTTCT
>JAEORY010000691.1 GCA_016840645.1 Candidatus Borrarchaeota archaeon
TGTAATCAGTACTTAAAGGTGATTTACGAGGAGCGATTGCAGAATAAGCTACCTGAGGGACTTGAAGACCTGTTAACTCGTGAGCTTGATGTTTTCGCACAGAGCGAGGCAATTGGTTTTATCCGTGCTTGATTCTTTTAGCCCCATGGGACCTCTTCTTCTTCTTCTTTTTTGACTATAAAGTCTATTCTCTTTTCTTCCCCTTCAGAGAGCTTGTATTCCTCTTTTTCTTCTTCGTATTCCAGGATCGATGTAATGATCGTGTAAAACCCCGCAGCTAGGTTATTGAACTCATAATAGCCGTCTTCAGGGTTTATTCTTACATACTTGTTGTTCGTAGGCAATATCATCAGGACTGTTCCCCCCTCCGAAGGGGGTAGACCCGATTCTTCACTTATCACATACCCCATAATTTTCCCTGTCCCGACTTGTGGCTCCATCAAAAGTTCTATGTTAACGTCTTCCTCCTCCAAAAGGACGACGCGGTTTTGTTCTTGGTAACCATCGAGTTTTATCTTTAACTCATATGAACCTGGAAAAAGTTTTTCAAACAAAAATGACCCATCGAAAAGGGTTCTTGTCTGCTTTTCATCAAGGAAAACCTCTGCACCTGAAACGCTTCTTCCTTTTTCGTCGACAACAGCGCCTATCAACATTAAATCGTTTTTTGAAGCGTTTTCGTCCATGTAGCTCCTCACAATTCCCCGATACTCATTTTTATGCGTTCCCCGAAGTCTACGCTTCCTTCTCGATATTATTAAATACCATGTTTTTATTGCTGGTAATCATTTGGCTACTGGAATACCTGTAAAATGGTTGGAATCATAATACTGGCTGGTGGAAAAGGAAACCGAATAGGTGGTGATAAACCACTTATCCAGTTAAATGATAAACCTTTGGTTGTTCATGTAATCGAAGCAGTAGAAAAATTAACTGATGAGATTATTGTTGTTACTTCTAATGATCTTGAGGATTTATTTAGAGAACTGTTGCCTGATAATATTGTTATTTTACCTGATTTAATAATGGGAAGAGGACCTTTAGTAGGCTTGTACACCGGTCTTCGTTTTATTCGGTCTGAATGGGCTTTTGTTCTTCCATGTGATTCACCTTTCCTTAATGAAGAATTGTTACGATTCCTTATCGATAAATCCTCAGGAATGAATGCAGTGGTACCCATTTGGCCAAACGGCTACATTGAACCCCTTCACTCATTATACAGAGTTTCCGCCACTCTAGAAGCCTGCGAAAGGGTTTTTGCGCATAACTCCTTTAAAATTTCGGAGATGATTACTAAACTCGATCCTGTTTATTTTGTACCGGTGGAACGTTTGAAACGTTTTGATCCAGAATTACTTTCCCTCTTGAATATCAACTCTGAAAAAGACTTGGAGAAAGCACGTGACCTCATCTCAGGTAGGAAAAAATGAATGCACAATGTAACTGTTTTCGGTTTTGTGCTATTATTCGTTTCAATACTATCCATTTTGTGGGCTGAATTGTTTACACCAAAATTTAATAGTAACATCTTAATAACTATGGGGAGTGTTTAGGAATGTTATATATCGGCGACCATGTGGCTTTCTGGCTTTTCACTAGTATAGAAATTGGGTTCTTAACCATCGCTATTATCATTTCTAAGTTAATTGGACCGAAAAAACCTAACACGACCAAAAAAACAATTTATGAATGTGGTCAAACTCCTTTCAGCCCTGCATCTGAATTTAGAATTTTGGGAATTACCAGATACTTCGGTTATGCGGTGGTGTTTTTCGCCCTTGACGCTTTTGCTTGGGTTATTTTAACCGCTGCTTTCTCGATCAGTTTCGACGTCAAGATGATAGCCACTGTTGCCTTCTACACTTTTATAGTGTTAATTGGAATAGGATACTTTTTGGTTGAACAAAAGAAACTGGTGAGATAATTGGGCAACGAAGAGCCGATAAAAAGAAATTTTGACATTGTTCCTGGATCAGGTCTAGTGTATAACCTGGTTGATTATATTGCAGGCTGGGCTAGAAAATTTTCAATTTGGCCCATTCACTTCGTGACGGGTTGCTGCAGTCCTGAATTCATGCAGGTATCCGGGTCAAGGTTCGACATGGAGCGTTTAGGTATCCTGCCCTTTGCCAGTGTAAGACAGTGCGACTGCATTATGGTGGTTGGAGTGGTTTCGAGAAAGATGGCTGATCGGGTTAAGTATCTGTACGACCAGATGGGTGAGCCAAAATATGTAGTCTCCATTGGAGCATGCCCAACGGGTAAAGGGCCTTTTTATGATTCATATGCCGCTGTGGCCATTGACGAATATGTCCCGGTTGATGTTTACATACCAGGATGCCCTCCCCGCCCAGAGGCGATATTGCATGGTATGATGTTGCTCCAAGATAAGATAAAAAACGAGAAAAGGATAGGTGTCATTAGTGAGTGAAGCCTCCTTTATTGACTCTTTAAATACCCTACTCAATGGTAAAATTGTATCATCTGAAAATCTTGACTCGACAAAAATATTAGTCACTGTTGAAGAGGGCGCCTTACTCGAAGTTGCTAATTCCTTAAAAAACGATTTTGGGTTCACCCACCCCGTTTCAGGAGGCGCTGTCGATTACCCTGATGAAGAAAAAATGCAAATGAACTACTACTTGATCAA
>JAEORY010000692.1 GCA_016840645.1 Candidatus Borrarchaeota archaeon
TATTCAATGACTATAAAACAATCAGGAAATAGAGCTTTTGCTGATATTGAGTTTACAGGAAGAAATTTAAAGTTTGATAAACTTGATGAAGAGTTTACAACTGGAATTAGATTGGTTAATTCATATGACAAAAGTACAGGTTTATATGTGATGCCAAGGTTTACAAGACTTGCGTGTACTAATGGAATGATTCTAACAAGAAATGAAAAGACTGTTTCAATAAAACATCATTCAAAAATGGTTAAAGAGATTGAAAGTTTTATTGAGAAGAGACTTGCATTAATTATTGAACAAGACCAGGAACTAAATAAATGGGTTTCAACAAGTATGAAGGATAGTGTTGAATGGAATATTTGTTCTAAAATAATTGAGAAGTTATTTAAGCAAATAAAACATAGAGAAGAGATTCTTAAAAGACTTGGCATATCTATTATTCAAGTAACTGATAAAAAAACTAAAAAGAAAAGTGTTTCATATGTTCTAGATGATAAGACAAAAAAGAAGAAGATAACTAGATGGGATGCTTATAATGCAATAACTCATTATTTAACACATGGCGAACATATAACACCACATATAGAAAATCTCTTCCATAAACAGGCAGAGAAGTTGTTGGTAACACCTTTTGCTAAAATGCCAAAGGCTGAGAGTACTTTAAAAGCGTGAGTAAAAATGAAAGTAGATGAAGACATTGAAGTAGTACTTGAAGGATTAGATGAAGAGAACATTACTTCCATATTAACAAAATGGCAGGAAATTAGTGTTCTAAAAAAGAAACTTACTGAACTTGATGAAATGTTGAAAACAAAAGTTAAAGCATATCTCAAGGAGAGGAAGTGGGACAAATACAAAGATGATGAAACTAACATCAGTGTTAGCATTTCTAAGATTAAAAAACAAACGTATGACAAAGCTCAGCTTAAGCTTATGTTGACTGAAGCACAGTTAGCACAAGTTGTAAGAACAACCACGTCTGAAAGGTTAAGTATAATAACACCAGAAGCTAGAGAGAGGTTGAAGAAATATGCAAGAAAGGAAAAGAGACTTTCTTAAGCTTTTCAAAGGCAAAAGCAAAGAGGAAAAGCTTATTGCTCAACTTAAGAAAAAGAAAAAGAAGATTGATAAGATAAAGGAGGAGATGAAAAAAATGACAAAAAAGTTTCAGATTAAAAATGGTAAGATTGTAAAGGCGGGTGAGGAACCTATTCAACCACAGGCTCCACAACAACCTATGCCGCCACAACCGCCAATGCCTCCTCAACCACAGCCACAAGCTCCGCCTATGCCGGAACCAGATTATGGTTATATGGAAGAGGAAGTACCACAACAAATACCACCAATACAGGAACCTCTTCAACCACAGGTTCCTGTTATGCCAAGGTATATGCAACAGCCTAGACAACAACAGCCAATATATAATGAACCAATGATGCAACAGGAAATGATTAGGAGACAAATGGCAGAACAAGAAATGGCTAGGCTAGAAGAGTTGGAAAGATTAAAAAGTCAGTTGGAACAAGATGCTCAAGGTACACAAGAAGAAACAAACGAAGTTGAAGTTGTTATTGAATTAGTTGAAGATAGAGAAATTAGAGTACCAGTTGACATAAATGAACTTGAAGCTTTTGCTAGAAGGATAACACAAGCTATGGCTAATCAACAACCAATACAGATTGATAATCATGTAATTCATGGTAGACATATTGTGAAATATACATTTTAAATTTTGTCGGAGGTAACACAAAATGGGAAACCAAACATTAAAAGAGTATTTGGCAGAAGAGCGAAAAATAAGTAGAGGTAGGATTGCATCAGTATTTGTTGGTGGTGCATTCTGTGGCGCTATCTTAACATTTGCTTTCCTAATGCTAGGTTTAGTATAAATGGAAAATCCAGTAGCTAGATGGCTTTTTCGTATTTTTTTGATTTTAAATCTTGTTGATATAGTTACTGCTTTTTTCATATTGCCTGGAGAAGCTAATCCTTTATTTTTATTATCAGGTAGCATATTTATTGTTTTGATAATAAAGATATTGGTAGTGTATGGTGTATGGTATTACACAAGACGAAATATTTATCCAAGTAATTTTTATTATTACTTAATGATAATGTTTATGATGTTAGGTTCTTTGGCAGTAGCAATAGGAAGCTATAATAATATTCAAGGTATACTTCATCCAGAATATGTTGAAGCTGCAAAAGATATACCAAAGGAGGTTAAATATCAAGCTTATGGTTTATTCGTAAGTTTTATATATATCATTCCACTTGGTTTATCTATGTTAGGTTTTTGGCTTTATGATAAGTCAATTAAATATACACGGATTGATAAAGATTGGTACAAAAAAAGAAAGTGGTGGAAATTTTAGAATGTGCTATCTGCCACAGACCAGCTAAAGGAAAAATGCACTGTGACAGAGATGGCTGGCCTATATGTTTTAATTGCAGGATGGAAGGAAATTTTGTTTTAGCAAATCTTAATAATATAACATTTAGTTTATTAGAAGGTGAAAGCAATGATAGAGATTGACCCTTTTATGATGGTACTTATTGTAGGAGGCATATTAGGGGTTGGTATTATTATATTGATTTTGTATGCGATATTAAAACTAGCTGGTGGTTAGGTTGACAGAAAAGAG
>JAEORY010000693.1 GCA_016840645.1 Candidatus Borrarchaeota archaeon
CTAACAATACATCGCATTTTTTAACCAGTCCCAAGAACAGCTCTTTTCCTTTTTCATTCTTGAGATTTAGTGTTATGCTTTTCTTTCCACGGTTCAAGTTTATGTAGTACATGCTTTCCTCGTTGATGAACGGAGGGAAACTCCTGCTATCATCCCCTCTTTCAGGTATTTCGAGTTTGATAACCTCAGCTCCCATATCGACCAATAGCATACTACAGAAAGGTCCTGCCAGAACCCGGCTCATATCAAGAACTCGAATACCGAGAAAAACGTCCTTATCAAGCATAGAAAGGATACAAAATCCTTACTATAAAAGCAGTTTTATGAAAAGTATTCTTGACGACAACGTTATCAGTTGATGCAACAACAGATATCTGATAATAATGAATAAACCTAGACCTGCGTTTAAGCTCTGGTTGGAGACGGACAAGGGCTATGTTTTCGGACCGGGGGTTTACATGCTTCTAAAGAGTATTGACGAGAAGGGGACTTTGAAAGAAGCTTCTCAAAGCTTGGAGATGAGTTACAGGTATGCCTGGGGCTTGATAAGAGAAGCAGAGGAAAGGCTGGGAGAACCTCTTATTGAAGCCAGTAAGGGAGGACGCGATGGGGGAGGACACACAGAAATAACGACCCTAGGTAGAGAGTTCATCGAGGATTTTGAGAATCTCCGTAACTCCTTAGTCAAAGCATCCATGGACGAAACCGCAATTAGTACTAATCAAGTAACAGGGATAATTTCTAAGATCAAATACAAACATGAAGAAGTCATTCTATCAATACAGATGAATGAAGTAGAAGCAAGATTTGACAACAGGGATATTGAACTACATAAAGGGGATGAAGTTAAACTAAAACTTATACTGGAATAGTATTCTGCTCAAGGATATTAATGAACTTAGTATAGCGGTTTTCAAGAACCTTTGCTTGAGGAGTTAGATTATAGAAACATTTTGGACAGTCCTCTGGACCCTCTCTGCGTGACAAATACCCTAGACTGCACAGGTCGTTGAGATGATGGTAGACGTTTCTGATATCGTTGTCATTCATATAGATGTAAAAATTTTTTTTGAGACTCTGCCAAATGCGGTAGCCATAGGATTCTTTATTGTTTTGCGTGTTATGTGAGATGATCGCCAAAATCTTCATCTTCGTTGCTCCACAAGTACCCTTTGGTTTTGGCATTGACGCTCCTCGAAAGTCTTTAAAATTATTGTATTATTTATAATTTACGAATTGGTAAAATACCCACATTCTTCTCAGATTAAAGCAAAATTGGAAAACAGAACTTGATTTATGTCATATACTTTATGATAAAAGGCTATAAGCAGAGTGAATAAGGATCAAAAAAATTCGAAATGGGACCAAGATGTAAAAGGAAGGACTAAGACGTTAATATTAAAGCAAAATATCGTAACCTTTTTTTCTTAATCTTTCGTTCTATCTAGGATTAGTTTGACCAAGGAGAAACCAGGATTAACAGAAATTCTGGAAGCTAATCGAAGATTTATTTATGCATTATTAATGATGCCAATAGCTGGAATGATTATAGCGGTAGGATTAATAATTTATAAAAAACCCAATAATATGCTCGTAGCACTTGGAGTAATAGGGTTCCTTATTGTTCAATACGGTTTTACAATATATTTTTTCATACAAAGATTAAACAAAATTTCAAATAAAGAATCTGAAAAGAAGAAAAAATGAGGCATATAATTGAAGCAAGTAACCATTGAAATTGAAGATGATCTCTACAATTACCTAGAGTTTTTAGAACGTACAAGATACATTAAAAATAAGAACGAAGCACTCCAAAAGGCACTTGTACTATTCAAAAAATTGTCGATGCACGACTGGCTTCCAGACCTGTATAGAATTGGTGAAAATCGTATAATAATTATGGATCGTGGGATGCTTTTAGATTTATTCGAATCACTGACAGAGTATGAAACATACAAGGCTGGGAGTATGACGGCTCTGAAAAGAAAAGTACTGAAACCCGAGTTCAGGGATATAAATCTAACAAACAAAGCCAACTGGCCCCTTGTACTTAATGAACTACAAAACCATGGATGGGGAAAATTTGAAAAAATTGAAGACGAAATAAAAATCGAGAATTCCGCTGTACCTCCTTTATATCTGAAGGGATATCTCGAAACAATGTTTAAAGTAAATTTAGATGAACACCATACCAAAATTGATGACTTGATAATATTTAAAATATCAAAACCAAAAGAGGACGTATGGCTTTAAAGCCCCGTCCAGGGACATCTTTTGTAAGGACCTATTACAATTGTAACCACAGTACCAAGAATACCATCCAACGCCAGCTCTTTTTCCAAGAATTCATTTAGATCTTCCATTTGCTCAAAAATCACCTCAATAAGTAAGTCTACATCACCACTAGTACGATAAAGTACGTGAACATCAGGATTTTTTTTTATTACCTCTACGATATTCTGTAACTTTGCAGGTTGAACTTTTAAACCAATAAAAGCTTTGATAGCTCTTCCTAATTTATGATAATCCATTATTACTGTAAATTTTTTTATTATACCCTCATCCATGAGGTTATCGATTCGATTTTTAATAGTAGCCTCACTCACCCCGGCCTCCTCCGCCATAGATTTATAG
>JAEORY010000694.1 GCA_016840645.1 Candidatus Borrarchaeota archaeon
TATGCCCTCAGCAAATATATTTAATACAAAGAACAAGCTGAACATCGTTCCCACTAAAAGCTTTTTCATCGTTTTCATCTTATTGATCTCAATTTATCCTATGCCTTTGCTCATATATTAAGATTAGACAAGCTTCTTAGAATAATGTTTAATTAATCTAAATAAACATTGCATTCTGTTATAGCATCGCTAGCTCCAGGAAGGGAAACATCGAGCTATTTTGGAAGAAATAGATAGCTCAAAACAAATGCTAATATTTCAAAAGAAGGTGGGGATAGTTTAATACCGGAAGAAGTTATAATGAGTAAAATTATCCTGATTCGGGGACAAAAGGTAATGATAAGTAATGACTTGGCTGATCTTTACGGTGTAACTACCAAGCGATTAAACGAGCAGGTGAAACGAAATATCAAACGTTTTCCTCCTCATTTCATGTTCCAATTGACTGATAAAGAGAAAGATAAGGTGGTCGCAAATTGCGACCACCTCCAAAACTTGAAATATTCGCCGTATTTACCTTATGTATTCACAGAACATGGAACAGTCATGCTGGCTAATATTCTTAATAGTGACAGGGCCATACAGGTCTCGATCAGAATTGTAGAGATCTACATCAAGATGAGGGAGTATATCCTGACTAATAAAGATTTATTGCTTAAGATGGAACAACTGGAGAAAAGAGTGGGCCATCAGAATGAAAAAATAGTCTTGGTTTTCAATTATCTAAAGCGGTTTATTGAGGTCCAGGAGAAACCCAGAAAACGAGTAGGGTTCAAACCAAACGGTTAGCAATAAATGGAAGTCACAATTTGTGATATCCAAAAAACTCAGGCTGATGCTTATGATCGAACCAGAAAAACCTGCGCGTCGGCCAGGATCCACAGCCAAAGCCAGAAAGAAGCAGTTGTCCTATAATGTACTGCGTTATGTGAATATTACTTTGACCCTAAAGCAATACAAATCAATCCGGAACAGGCACTTGAATCTAAAGTCAGATCTTAGAAGGGGAGAGGTCTTAGGTTTTGATGAAGTAACTTGGATACACTCTTTTTGCGTTGCGAAGCACGGTGAAATGGGTGTTCTCAAAGAAACTCTTCAATTGTTTTATAATAATGGAATACCTTCCTTTTTTACAATCTGAAGCAAAGGTGAGATTTCGTCATTATTGAATCGAGAAAGGCCTATTGCAAAAGGCTCAATTCTGGTATCAACTGCACGAGTTAATCTCCAGATCAATCCATAAGCAAGATCATCAGAACTGTCATCAAACCTCCTGGACACTAGCATTACATCAATATCACTTTCTTCATGATTCTCGTTCCGTGCTGCACTACCAAAAAGAAAGGCTTTATCGATCAGTAAACCAGACTCATTCAGAATTTTAACATACTCTGAGACTATATTTATAGTTTCCTTTCTAGCCATATCAATATCTCCTTGGTTTTACTCAAATATTCCAAAACCTTGTCTTTTGCAGGAATTACTGGGTTGTAATCTGGATATCGACCTTCTAACTGATATTTCATTAGGATCCCCAGAAAATCCTCATAACTCTCACCAATCTCAAGAGTGGAAAGATCCAGCAAGTATATCAGGTTGTATGATTTGGGTGGAATATTACCAGTCGCTTTTACTACATGGGCTTTAAGTTCTTTCTCAATAGATAAATGACAAAAGAATAATCCATGAATATACCTGGATTCTCTGATTAACAGTTCAGCAGTATCAAGATCCGATTTTGCTGAATTGATCCAGTATTCTATTTGCTTTCCAATATTGAGCACACCAACAATTTTATTAAAAATACACAATTTTCAAGAAAAACCTGTGCGCTGGCTTGTAAGATCCAAAGCGGTGGTAGCGGGAAGGCCCGTGAGTGCAGGCCGCGCGGCTATTTCACATAATGCCTGATTATAGTGACAGAGCAGGATCCACAGAACAAAGCCAGAAAGTCGCAGTTGTCCTATAATTAATGTTATGTTAAATAGAAATTGTAATAAGAAAGGGAGATATAAATAAATACCTCCCCCTCTTTTAAGGTTTCTAAGGCGATGATGTGCCTACATATTCTCCTTAAGAGCTTTTACCCGCTCATACTGCTCGGTCATCTCCTCCTTATAATAGATTCTTTGCAGAAGATCGAGGGTCTCATATTTCACGCTCTCATTTTCTGTATTCAGTTCGTAGGCTTTTTCCAGAATCGGAATAGCCGTCTGGTACTTCTCTGCTCCTAATTCGATAAGCTTGTCCCGGGTAGCCTCATGCGTTTCCTCATTCGACCTGTCGAAGAAATCAGCTCCCTGCAGGTAATAGATGTATCCCATATCGTACCAAACATAGTAGATGCTTGGATCAAGTTCACCAGCCTTATCATATGCTTCAATGGCCTTATCGATTGCTTCGACTTCCTCCTTATTAATCAAAAGCCGGCCCAGCCAGTAATAAGATTCAGCGATATCAGAATTTTTTTCAAGCACGGATTCCATAAAGGTGATACCCTCATCAATCTCCTTCATCTCGATATAGGTATTGGCGATATTAGCGATAATATTCACAGTATCAGGATACTTCTCGTATCCTTCTTTCAAGATATCCAGCGCACCAAGTGTATCGCCAATTTCCATATAATCAT
>JAEORY010000695.1 GCA_016840645.1 Candidatus Borrarchaeota archaeon
TGTCGTCTGTGTAAAAACTTTGGTTTCCGTGAAGTGTATTTGGTGAATCCTAAACTCGAATTAAACAGCCTTTCAACTGCATATGGATTCGCGATGCACGCAAAAGAGCTTCTAAAGGATATTAAAGTGGTTGAAAGTTTAGAAGAAGCGCTTACTGATGTTGATGCAGTAGTTGGAACAACAGCCATCGCTGCAAGTGGAATCTCCAATCCTCTGAGAGTAACAGTTCCTCCTGAGGAGTTACAAAATATGATTGACTTAAGTGGAAAGACAGCAATTATATTTGGGCGAGAGGGAACAGGACTTACTAATGAAGAACTAAACAGTTGCGATGTAGTTGTCACAATTCCATCGGATAGTGAATATCCAACTCTGAATATCGCACAAGCCGCCGCTATTATTTTATATGTGATTTTTCGATTAGAAAAAGGACGAAAGCACGCAAGATTTAGAGTAGCAAGTCATATTGAAAAAGAAAAACTCTTTGAGTATTTCTCAAGGTTATTAGAAAAAATCGGATTTATGGAAGCCAAACGTCCTATAGCAGAACGAATATTCAAAAATATAATAGGAAGGTCATTTATCAGTGGTAGAGAATGCCACACATTACTTGGAATATTTCGAAAACTTCTAGAAAATTAATCTCAGTTTAAAAGAGATTGCAATCCTTTCTTTGGTTTCAAGAGGCTGTTCAATATGAAAACGAAAGATTTTAACCTCTATATGACAGATATTGATTATATACAGTCTGAAGATAAAAAACCTATAGTTCGAATTTTTGGAAGAACATCTGAAGGCGTTCCTGTATTACTTCAAATTGATGATTTTCTACCTTACATCTTCATACCTCTTGAGAAGAAAAAACGATTTGAAAAATGCGTTCAGGAAACTCAACTACTTAAGGAATGGCTTGTTTCAACTGAAAAGCTTACTAAGATTAAATACGATGGTGGAGAAGCAGTTGAACTTCTAAAACTTATAGGAAAACGTCCATGGGAAGTACCCCAAATTCGTGAACTTCTTGAAAAAAATGATATTGATCATTTTGAATCTGATATTCCTTTTGTAAAGCGTTTTCTTATTGACACTGGTTTAAAAGGTCTCAATATTCTTCATATTAGTTCAGCAGTTCAAGAACAGGAAAAGGCTGGAGGCTACATCCTCAGGTCACAAACAAAATATATTCAGCCTTCGGAAACCGACCCATTACAGCTCAGGAAACTCACATATCTCTCACTTGATATTGAAGTTGACGATCGTGAGATCGTTGAATTTGAAGATTTAAAAAAGCAAAACCGAAGGATAATCGCTCTCTCCTTATGTTGGGGCACAAACCAGGATGATTATAAAGCTCATGTTTTTTGCTTAAAGGAAGATTCTGATGAAGCAGAGAAAAAACTACTAAATGAATTCTTCACGCTTTTCCGAGAAATTCAACCAGATGTAGTGATCGGTTATAATGTTGATGTGTTCGACTTCCCATACATCATTGACCGTGTAAAGAAGTTAAAACTTTCTACTACTCCTCTATCTCTGCTTGAAAACGATACACTTCGTTATTCCGGAAGATTAAGAGCTCACAGAATGAGAGGTCGTATTATTTGTGATATAATAAAAAAGATAGGTAAAATCACAACCGAATCGGGACGTAGAGGCCTTGACGATGTTGCCCAAAAAATTCTTGGAACACCAAAAATTAAGCTTAAAGAATCAGTTGGGAAAATATGGGCAAAAGGAGTTTTAGAAAACGATAAAGAATCTTTGCAGACTTTTACTGACTATTCTGAAACAGATTCAATACTTTCCTACAGACTCTGGTGGGAATTAGAACTAGAAAATATTTTGGAACTTATTCGAATTGTAGGATTTCCTCCAATTGAAGGAATGTATGCCACCGAAAGAAACCAAGGTGAACTTGAACTTATGCGTAAATGTGTTCAGAGAAATGTTCTCATTCCTAACAGTTCTGTGCCTGATGAAACGCGTGAACGACAAAAAATGAAAGAAGAAGACGGTCTAAAGGGTGGTATGGTTATAGATCCAAAGGGAACTTTATTCAAAGATGTAGTAATTTTTGATTTTCGATCCCTGTATCCGTCGATTATAATATCTTACAATGTAGGCGGCGAAACATTCCGAAGCAAACCTGATGGCACATTCGAATTCACAAAAAAATTAAAGTCAACAATCGCTGAGATGGAAGAATATATTCTTTCCTACAGATTCGAACTAAAAGAAAAGAAAAAGGAGTTAGAAAAAACACTTAATGAAATGAAAATTGAAAAGAAGGCTAAAACTGATGAATATCATAATTTACAAGAAGAACTTAAGAATATTGATCGAAGGCAATCTATGCTCAAACTAGTTGCTAATGCACTCTATGGTACAATTGGTTCGGTTTTCGGGAGATTTTACCTGCTCCATGTAGCGAAGGCCATTACTTCTCTTGGAAGGCAACATCTTACAAATCTTGTTGAGCTTATTAAGCAATACAATGAAATTAATGGAACGCACTTTGAAGTTGTCTATGGAGATACGGACTCTATTTTCGTCAGTTTTGGGGACGATAGATCATTTGAACAACTTTATAATCTTACAATGAGATCAAAAAAAGAAAAGATTAAGCACAAAG
>JAEORY010000696.1 GCA_016840645.1 Candidatus Borrarchaeota archaeon
GATCTCCCCCTGCCTTGGAGGCTTCATCAATATAAATGCCTACCCTATTTAGGTCTTTTGTCTTAAGCACAACCGTATTCCTGACCTGGTAACCACTAGGTTGGAGCCTATTCTTCTTTTCATAGATAGGTGAAAGGCTAAAGGCTAAGGTCTTTATTTCAGTCTCTTTTTCAGGCATCTTTTTAAGGCTTTTTAACAACTTGTTTGTTTGCTCTGCATTTTCCCTTACCGCATCCTGGGCTTTTTCTGCAGTGCTCTCCACCGTGAAAGAAATGGTCGCCACATTGGGCATCACCATGATCTTTGCCTTTCCCACAACTTCTATGGTTGATGCCCTGGTGTTATCTTCAGCAAGAGCCAAAGAGCTTACCGTTATGAAAATGAAAATACCATAACATATTAAGGCAAGTTTTTTGTCCATGGCCAAACTCCGATTCTGCTCCCTTTCTTCAGAGTGCAAGACAGGGAGCACAGACAAAAAAGGTGATCCATCAAACGATGGATCACCTTTCTAATGATACAACAGGCAGCAGGCGTTAGCTTCTCTTGAACTTCCTGCGCCCGATACCAAACAGGCCGGCTAGACCAGATCCAAGAAGAAAAATGGTGGCAGGCTCTGGAACAGGCTCACCCGGGCCAGGACCTGGGCCAGGTTCTAGACCAGGTTCCTCATCATAAGGGAGGAGGCCACCCATACTAGATATCCACCAATCATAATCAGTATAACCAGATAGATACCAGCAGTTATAAGTTGTATTGAACGTCAAGTCATAGTAATCTAAGTCGTTGAGGGGAGTTCCAGGAGGCCATTCACTCTCCCTACTATCCGAATCACTTACATGGATCCCAATGATATCTCCAGTTTCATCATCGTATCGGTATCCCCACAGAGTTATGCCATGTCCTTTATTACCAGTTGGTAAATAACGTAGGATACTGAGCCCGGTAGCATAATTTCCATCAATAAATTCCATAATCTTATCATCAGCGACAGAAAGATCTGGAGTTGCACTGAGATCCTCCCAAAGCATTACATTAGTATTGTATTGCGCCTGTGAATAATACCCCCCACCACCAGTATAGGTTGACCAACCGTCCGTTTGAGAAAAATTCCATGCGGTGTCAGAGGTTACGCTGCCGGTAAACCACCATTCCCAACCAAACCTGGCCCATGAACCAGCAGCAGTCCAGTTAGTCTGGAAATTAGAAAATATGGCATCTTCGTCGCTAAAGCCAGCGTCCCATCCTGTCCATGCGAGGACGTTTGACGCAGAAGCCGCCCAACAATAAGGATCGTCAGCTGCAAATTTATTCTTCTCAGCGTCCCTAAAATAATCCGGATAAGAGTCCGGACCGGGCCCCCCTAAATAGACATCAACAGGCGCTGCAAAGGCAGAACTCGTAGCACCTACTAACATAAAACTTGAAACCAATAAAAATACTAAGATCTTACTTTTCATTATTTACCTCCTTCTTATAGTTTATATTAAAAATAAAGAACCTTTTTCCTCAAGGTCCTTATCCTACTCAATCATTTTTATAACGTTTATGGTGTGTATAAAGCTAAAATTAAAAATTCTCCTCTTCCTCTTGAATTATACAGCAAATTTCATTCCAAAATATCAATGAAATAATTTATATAGATTTCAAATAGTTACATTGCCTTTTTCATGATCCTACTGAGAGATATGTAAAAAAATCACATATTATGGGTAATTAAATTCCACTTTTAGATAAAAGTTTACACACTTTTTGTGTGTAAGTAATTGAAAAAAGGTGAGATTACATCAAGGCAGATAGGTCTCACGAGGTATACTTTCCTTAAGGATTTCACGGGGCGGGCTGCGCAAGCCTTAGCGATTTGATTCACCACAGAGTCATCGAGGGCGCAGAGTCTTAACTCTTTTTATCCGATCAGCCTCCGGCCAAAAAGAAAAAAGCCTTTAAGCTGAGAACAACTTTCCCCTCTGATGAAGGCTCAAAATATAACTTCTGGAAACTCCCATCTATGGTAGCCCCCAGGAAATGATAAATTGCTAGCTCATTTAACATTTGGGATTTCACAGAGTCAATAAAAAACTAACGCTTGATTATTATGGGGAAAATATGGAGTAATCTGAATTACTATATGGGTAAAAGTTGGGATATGAGGTTGCTTTAGTTAGCTTTACTGTAAAGAATGTCAAGGAGTTTGCACGTCTACATTAAAGCCCAAAGTAAGCAGATTTTCCATCGGTTCCTTTGAAGTTCCTTCCAGAAGAGCCCTACCGCTTTCCAGTGCATTTCAGGGATAGCATGCTGTTCAACTCTGTCTAAATAGGGAACGAAGCCCGTGAATTCGATTAAGGCTTTTTTAAGATATCATGGGTTCCAACTTTTCTTAAAACATAAGTGTCTTCTTCAAGTTGAAAGGTGAAACGGTATGACTCTGTTACGCGGCCTTCCCAGATATTTCTGGGGTCCTGCATTTTTTTTATGCTTAATGATGGGTGTTGCGAATTAGATAATAAAAGTTCCAACTGTTTGTCGGTTACTTTTTGAATTTGCTGGGGTAGTTTACGGTACTCTCGGACAAAATTTTTAGTAAAGAGTAGCTTCATATTTTGGCCTTTTTAAGGGCTTTCAGGC
>JAEORY010000697.1 GCA_016840645.1 Candidatus Borrarchaeota archaeon
GTAATTCTTCCCCTTTAGAATTTTTAATCTTTGGAAATTGAAGATCTACATTACTAAAAGCTGAAAAAGCACCTCTTGGGGTCCGTTGTGTCCTAGCGGCCATAGAAATTATTTTTTCTTGCTCATCTGATAACACATGTTCCTTTTGACGATAAAGTCGTTCTAAAAAAACTTATATGGCTGCAATAGTGGATCTGTAATATATTTTTTAGATAAATTTTCATCAATTTTTAGAATTTCAGGCTCTATCCAGGAACTCATTTGATTAAACTGATATGCAAGAGCCAAGGTCTTTTCAAATGAATTTTTGAAAAAATCTTCTCCGACGTTTTCATCATGACGTAAGTGCGCATATGTATATAATTTTTCAAGATCTCGAGATGCTTCAAAATATGTCGTTAGCAATTCCTTAATTGTCTTAGCATCAACGGCAGCCTTCCCTTTAAACAGCATCAGCTTATTCCAACCCTCTTTAGCCACATTGAATAACTCTGTAAATTGACTTTCCCAATCATCTTGTGTTTCAAAAAAATCCTCTAAATCCCACATAGCCTCTTTCGGATATTCAGATCGCTGTCTTGACATAGTTACTCCTTATAGTAATTTAAGTTTTATTTGATATAGTCATCTAACTTTAAAATGACTATACCTTATCGATACCAAATCTGATAAACAAATTGTAATCTTAGCAGTTTGGCAAAAATACTGCTAATTTTATTGCAAAAAATTGGATCTTTAGGATATGATTTGAGTTGTAAAAAAGCAATTTAGTAAATTAAGGAGAATCATTTATGACAACTGAAACGAAAATAAAACTTCGTCCCCTAGCTGATCGTGTGTTGGTAAAACGCGCTAAAGAAGAAGAAACAATATCTGGTGGCATCATCCTTCCAGAAACAGCAAAACAAAAGCAAGAAATGGGAGAAGTCATCAAAGTGGGTCCTGGGAAAAAGGACAAAGATGGAAAAATCATCGAAATCCCTGTCAAAGAAGGTGATACAATCATGTGGGATAAATATGGCGGACAAGAAATTACAATCGATGAGGAAGATTTTCTTATCGTAAAAGCCGATGATATTGTTGCAATCGTTGAATAAAATTATAAATACTAGGAGTATAACCTATGACAGCTAAAGATATTAAATTTAAAGAAGATGCACGGCAAAGAGTTAGAAAAGGGGTAGAAACTCTTTCAAAAGCTGTGCAAGTAACGCTTGGCCCAAAAGGGCGTAACGTCGTATTAGACAAATCTTTTGGTGCACCCCACATCACAAAAGATGGTGTAACTGTAGCAAAAGAAATTGCACTTGAAGACAAATATGAGAACATTGGTGCTCAAATTGTAAAAGAAGTAGCGAGTAAAACTGCTGATAATGCTGGTGATGGAACAACTACAGCTACTGTTCTTGCAGAATCAATCTTTGTTGAAGGATTAAAATCTCTTTCTGCAGGATCAAACCCTATTCTTCTTAAAAGAGGAATTGATAAAGCTGTAGCAAAAATTGTTGGAGAACTTAAGCAAAAAAGCAAACCAATTAACAGCAATAAAGAAATCGCACAAGTAGCAACAATTTCTGCTAACAACGATATTGAAATCGGCGCCCTGATAGCAAAAGCTATGGAAAAAGTAGGGAAAGATGGGGTTGTTACTGTTGAAGAGGGAAAAACTCTTGAAACAGAACTAGATGTTGTTGAAGGGATGAACTTTGATAGAGGATACATCAACCCTTACTTTATTACAGACATTGACAAACAAGAAGCTATCTTAGAAGATCCTGCAATCTTGATTTGCGATAAGAAAATTTCTTCAATGAAAGAACTCCTTCCTATCTTAAAGGCAACCATAGAAAGCGGTAAAGCTCTTCTAATTATTGCAGAAGACATTGATGGTGAAGCTCTTGCTACGTTAGTAGTTAATAGACTCAGAGCGGGACTTAAAGTTTGTGCTATTAAAGCTCCTGGATTCGGTGATCGGAGAAAGGAAATGCTTCGGGATATTGCAATTCTAACTGGATCTGAAGTGATTTCAGAAGAAGCTGGACATAAGCTTGAAAATACTACTGTAGAGCAACTTGGATCAGCAAAGAAAATTGTAGTCAAAAAAGATGATACAACCATCATCAGCGGTTGTGGAGAAACAAACGAGATTCAATCTCGTAAAGAGCAAATCCGTAAGCAAATTGAGACATCAACTTCAGATTATGATCGTGAAAAGTTACAAGAAAGACTTGCTAAATTAGCAGGTGGTGTTGCTGTCATTAATGTTGGAGCAGCTACGGAAGTAGAAATGAAAGAGAAAAAAGACCGAGTGGATGATGCTCTTCACGCTACAAAAGCAGCTGTTGAAGAAGGTATCTTACCAGGTGGTGGAAGTGCTCTAGTTCATTGTATCGATTTTCTAAGCTCTCTAGAAAATGAACTTCTAGGAGATGAGAAAGTTGGTGTAAGCATCATTAAAAAAGCAATTGAAGCACCTATTCGTATCATTGCTTCAAATGCAGGTGAAGAAGGCTCTGTGATATTTCATAAAGTCAGAAGCGGCAATGAAACATTTGGTTGGGACGCTTTGACAGGAACATATACCGATATGGTTGAAGCTGGAATCATTGACCCAACAAAAGTTG
>JAEORY010000698.1 GCA_016840645.1 Candidatus Borrarchaeota archaeon
CTTTTTTCCACGTAGTTTTACTTTCTTCATCAACGTGACTATCAAAATAGTAATACACAAAAGTATGTGTCTTAGATAACTGCTCTAGAATTTTACCAAAGCGAGCGAGAGAATCAGCCCCAACAGAACCACTTTGATCTATGTAAACTGCCAACATGGAAGTCTTTTTGGATTTTCTGCCTGCATGAATGTAAGGATACTTTCTATTAATCTTTCGCTGAGTTTTAAAATAGTTGTTTCTAAGCTTATTTCCGCAAAAATACTTGAGTGCTCTTTCCCACTTAAACTCTGCAGACGTTAACTTTTCTACTTCAGCTCTAACAGACATTGATACTGAGCCCCAGCTTCTATTATTTCCTACTTCTTTTGCTTTTTCAAGAAGTTCTTTTACTTTTTGATCAGCAATAATCTTATCTGATTCGGAAAGCTCGCTATTGTCATGCTCGTCCAATACTACAATAACATCTTGTAATCCATCAATAGTCTGCTGAATTTCTTTATTTTTAAGTATTTCATCCATGTACCATTCAGAAGATCTATGTGAAGGCAGACTTGCAATCCAGTCATTCATTTTTTCTATCATTGCGCGTCGATCTGGATCGATTTCAATTCCTTCTTTTGCTTCTAATTTGTTTTTGACGCCAGGAATAAGACCACATTCTGGAAGCTGGGACTTTGAAATAATACTGTTAATAGCCAAGTCAGTTGCGATATTCCAATAATTGTGAGGCTCACGCTTCCTTGTTGTCACATGCTTGAAAATAAGATGATAGCATTCGTGCTTAAGAAGACCAAAAATCTTTTCACGTGAGAGTGAAGATACAAATTCAGGTGACCAGTAAAGAGTCATAGTGCCATCTTTGTATGTAACTCCTGCTGTTCCTATTTTTGGATCACAAATTTTGCGCATTCCACGAATAATTGTAGCAAAAAAAGGTTCTTTAATCAAAAATTTGACTAGAATACTGTCAAACTGCTTTTCAGTAATCATTAAGCTGCACCTCGGACTGTTTTAAGAATTCTAGACTTAAGAGCAGTTGTAATCATTTTAATATTATGAAGACGCTTTGTAGCCATAAGAGTTTGAGAAAAGTCTACAACTACTTCGTCAGAAACATAGCTCATAAAACGTGTCAGATTGTCAATTTGTGTTGCACAAATATCATTGTCTTTCAAAAAGAGAACTACTTGATCAAGGGCTTCATTTTTTTTATCATTTGTCATTGCCTTTACATCTGATTCTACGCTGTCAAAACTATTAAGAATATCATCTGCACTTAGCTTAAAAACGTAATTTTTTACGTAGTCAAGAAAAGCTGCCGTTGTATGCATGCCAATAAATCCTGCTGATATATGAAGCATCATGTCTGGAAGTTCTTCTCCAGCAAAGTCTTCAGGCTTGCAGTTTGCATGCTTCAGTGACTTATCTAGCCGTGCCCATGACGCAGGATATGGATATACACTACCGGGATTGCGTTCACCTTCGTGCATAAGATGTGCAGGATACTTCTTGATAAACTTTTGAATCATAGGATCAATATTATTTTTTGATGCCCAGTCAAGCCAATCATTAGTTGTAGGAACTAGCTCAGTTACCCAAAAACGACGCAAAAGAGCAGGATCCATCTCATTTACTGTGAAGTCATTGCCTTCATTAATTGCCATAATAATACGTGTTTCTGGGTGGAGCTTTTGCCCATTAAGCTCTCTGTCTAAAACAATTTGGAAAGCACATTGTAAAACTTCTGTTGTAGCTCGATTACCTTCGTCAAGAAAGAGAAGATGTGGTTCGCGGCATGCTGCCATAAATCGATCATTTGGAGCAAAGCGTGTCACACCATCAACAAGTTCAGGAAGGCCGATGATGTCACCTTCAGAGAACACACTTAGGCGCCAGTCTAGAACCGGGAGCCCTGGGCCATTATAGTCAAGATACATGTGATTTGTTTTAATAAGAGAAGCAACATGCTTTGTAATGTCTGATTTTCCAATTCCTGTGTCACCCTTCACCAAGATTGAAATATCAGGAGGAAGTGAAGTGGCAACCTGTACGAACGTTTTAATATCCATTGTATTTCCTTTTGTTTTGCAAAGTTATTTTATAATATTTAAAGCTTAATTGCACTCAATAATTTCATAAATAGCTTTTGGAACAACTGTCACATACCCAACAGAAGAAAGTATTTCTACTAAATCTTCTTCAAGCGCTGTTCCTTGATTAGTCTTTTTATATGTTTTAATTTTAAAAACCATTCCGACTTCTTGTTTTCTATTGTAGTTAAAACCTACCAAGTCACCTTCTTTAAAGCCGTAAGATGTTATAATAGTTTGACGACTTGAAAAGTCTTCTTTGATTTGTTTGATTTGCTGCCTTTCTTGTGCCTTTAGCTCTTTAGGAGACATTCCTGTTTCATTAAGCTTGGAGTCTCTACCTGCAGCTTTTGCAACAGCCATTTTTTTCTTCATCGGAGTAGGAGGAGCATACACGCCTATCTCTTGAGAATGTTGAGCCATTTTTTCTTGCTTAAAATTTTCTTTAAGCTTTTTTAAGTCTTTTCGAGCAATTTTTCTTTTTGCCATAATACACCTTGCGTTAATATTATAGCAATAAATATTA
>JAEORY010000699.1 GCA_016840645.1 Candidatus Borrarchaeota archaeon
TGTAATGGGTGAAAAGATCTCGAAGGAACTCGGGGTCAAAATCTCAGAGGTGGGTATCACTGCCGATCTTTTGGAGATTAAGATCAAAAAGTGTCAACTCGGCTTATTTGGCTACGGCAAGAAACCACAACATGGCAATGACATTCAGGCGGCCGATTTTGTCTCGGATGAGATGAAACGCGCCATCGAGGGAGCCGCCGAGAATGGAGAAGTTACCTGTGCAGCGCTCTGGATGATCGCCGATCGGCTCGGCACAAAGCGAAAAGAGGTCTCTGCTGCCTGCGAGACCCTAAAAATAAAAATTCGAGAGTGTCAGCTCGGCACCTTCTAAGCCTTCTACAGAAAAAGGGGTCTTTTTTTGACACATTTAAAAAAATATCATTGAGAAAGACTTTCAGGGTCAAATCTCAGGTTCTAAGTTAATTTGGCATTTATTTCTCAATAAGCACGATAATAATTGAATTAAATCCAATCATTCATCGTTCGATCAGTGAGGAGATATAATGGAACATGATATTTCAACACCTCCAAAAGGTTTTAATTTCGAATACACTGTTAATGGGTACCCTTTGATAACATATCGATCAATGGGAACGACCGGCATAAAGATATTTTTAGCAATTTGGCTCACAATATGGACATTAGGATGTGTTTTTTTGACAATGCATACTTTCATGGGACCTGGAGGGATACAAGTTGGATTGCTGCTTTTTCTGATACCGTTTTGGGCTGGTGAGTTTATTGTTATAGGAGCTATTATTTGGAATTTTGCATCAATAAGGAGCTTTGAACTTGGTGATGAAAAATTAATAGTCTCTCGCACTTGTCTGAAATACAAAAAGAAAAGAGAAATATTTAAAAGTTATATTGTCAAAATCAGACAAGTTAAAGACGGCGGTGAAAATGCAGAAGGCACTTTTAATACATGGGGAATAGTCATTGAAGCCGACAAGAAGTATAAAATCCTTCATTACCAATCAATTGAGAAAAGTGAATGGGTTGGCAGGATTCTTGAGGAATGGGCTCAAAAAGAATTTGTACCCTGGCAAGATGATTTAAAAGGTGCTGAATATGTCTAAAATAGCAATGAGTGTGAAGGAATCTATTCATGGTGAATGCAGTTAAAAATAAAGCAGAAGCATCTAAAATCCTTTTAACCGTTGCAGCCTTTGTTGTCGTGGTAGCAGGAATGAGCGCTGCGAAAGTTATTCTTGTCCCATTTCTTCTGGCTGCCTTTATAGCCATCATCAGTGCACCACCGTTATTCTGGCTGCAACGCAAGGGTTTGCCTACATGGCTCGCCCTCGTAATCGTAATCATCGGGGTTCTCTTTATTGGATTACTGGTGGCATATCTGGTTGGATCATCGGTAAAAGATTTTTCCACAGACCTTCCGGTGTATGAGGCAAAACTAAAGCAACAAACCGCTTTAATAGTGGGCTGGCTTGAGAAGCTTGGTGTAGATATTTCTGGCCTTGCGTTGACAAAGATTTTTAACCCAGGTGCAGTCATGAAGCTTGTTGCCGTTTTACTTAACAGCCTGGGCAATGTGCTTGCAAACGGCTTCCTGATTCTGATGACGGTTATTTTCATGCTGTTAGAGGCCTCAAGCTTTCCTGCAAAGTTGCGCACCGTATTGAGTGATCCCCAGTCCTCGCTTACCCGCTTAGACAATTTTATCGGCAATGTGAAACATTATATGGCTATCAAGACTTTGATCAGTTTTGTTACTGGTATTTTCATCACCATCTGGCTCACAATCATCGGTGTTGATTATCCATTGCTGTGGGGGCTTTTGGCGTTTGCATTGAACTATGTCCCAAACATTGGTTCAATTATCGCAGCTATACCAGCAGTACTGCTGGCAACCATACAGTTAGGCTTAATAAGAGCGCTTCTCGCCGCGGTTGGATATATCGTCATAAATATATTGATGGGTAGTGTTGTCGAGCCACGTTTTATGGGCCGTGGCCTGGGTCTCTCAACACTGGTAGTGTTCCTTTCTCTTCTATTCTGGGGATGGATCCTTGGTCCGGTTGGCATGCTCTTGTCCGTACCTCTGACAATTACTGCAAAAATTGCGCTGGATAGCAGAGATGACACACGCTGGATAGCCGTACTACTAGGCCCTGAAAGTATCTCTAAATCAAAGACTAAGAACAGCTAATACATCTACTTCCGAAACTGAATGATAGGTTTTGATCCTGAAAAATTGTGAGTAACTTCTGAATGAACTTACACATGGATCAGATCCGCTCCGAGCTTATCAAAAAAATATCATTGAGAAAAGGTTCAAGGTTCAATGCCGTGTTCCGTTTCAATGTGAGTTTTATTTCTCAAGAAGCACGGTAATCATTGAATTAATTCCGATTACTCATTGTTGTACATGATGGATATACAATCAATAGATCATTTAGTATTAACAGTAAAAGACATAGATACAAGTTGCAACTTCTATTCAAAAGTAATGAACATGGATGTCGTTGAATTTGGGGATGGAAGAAAAGCACTAAAATTTGGAGATCAGAAGATCAACCTCCATCAAAAAGGAAATGAATTCGAGCCTAAAGCACATAACCCCGCCTGCGGTTCCGCTGATCTTTGTTTTATATC
>JAEORY010000064.1 GCA_016840645.1 Candidatus Borrarchaeota archaeon
CGTTCATACTCGTAGATTGTTCTTTCTGAAACTCCAATTTTTTCTGCAAGTTGAGCACGTGACAAATTCTCTTCTTCTCTTCTTTCTCTTAAGGTTTCTCCAAGAATTCTAGCGTAGAGGCCTCCTCGTTTCGCAAATGCTCTTGGAAAGAATTCATGAAATAGAATAGACACTAGGGTAGGAGGATTAACCGCAGGAACTGAATATCTTTTATACACCACACCATCTTCTAATGGTTCTCTATGTGTTTTCTCTCCAACAAGTAAAGGCGTGCCTGAAAATAAACCGCCAAGGAGTTTCAATTCATCTGCATGATACTGCTGTAGACTGTCGATATTGACTAAAACTTTAATGAGCCATAATATAACATCCTTTCGAGCCATAAAATCGAAACAAGTAGATTTAAGATTACATTGCTCACTTATAGCGAACTTTTTTTGAATAAACAGCTTCTGCACGTAGTCATGAAGTTCAGAGCGATTACTGAACAAGAAGTCCACCTTCGGGGCAAACAGTTGAATTTGTAATAAAAATCTGTTAGAATCTTTTATAAATTACTATCTTTGCACAAATTGATTAAATGATTCTTAGGCCAAGGAGTTTACATATTTCTTGATAAACATATTCCATATTCGCTCTATTTGGTGTTAGCACTTTTACGTCTGATCTAGACTTTAATAATCGTACGTACGGATGATTAATCCTGCCCATTGTACCTACAACAGGTTTGCTCGAATTTAGTCCTTTTTCAACAACCTTTTGGAATTTCTCGGAAAACAGTTCCATTTTTCCAATCTCATCAATTACAATCAGATCACAATTGTCAATAGCAGAGTTAATTGCCGTGAAGGCTAGTTCATCAAAGGCATCGAGATCCACGCCATATTTACTTACTTTTAACATGCTTTTAATATTAATATGAGCTAAAATTTTCTTGTTTCCTGTGTTTAGATCAAGAACCCAGAAGCCGATTCGTCTATTTTTTTCTTTAATCTCTGGAGTTACGATTCCTCCAACTTTGTATCCTTTTTCATTCAACATAGAACAAATCCTGTCGATTAACGTACTCTTTCCAGTTCTAGGAGGTGCTTGTATGAGGACATTTATCTTTTTGAGTGGGCCATAATCAGACATAAAACTCACGATTTGCTATTCGGTTTTAACTTACATTGTTTTTTTAAAAACTTAGAGCAGATCAAAATCCAGTTGAGAATGTATAGAATCCTAATTAAACTCTTAGTTGAAATTTAAAATGGATAAATCAAATTTATTATATTCAATCATATTGATTATGTAAGTGATACTGAACATGAGTGAACCATATACGGCTACAGCGATTTTAGTCGAGCGAAGACATAGAGGAGAAAGATCGAGAATTGCAGAACTCAATAGACTTGCTTTAGACGCTGGATACAACGTTATTGATGTATTGGAGCAAATTGGAGAACCAAATTCTGCATTTCACATCGGAAAAGGAAAGGTTAAGGAATTAGAGGAACTTGTAAATCAAATATCTCCCACTAAGGTTATTTTTGAGAACGAGTTGAAGCCAACTCAGGTCTATAATCTTCAAAAACAACTTAATTGTGAAGTTATTAGTAAAACAGAACTTATACTCGAAATATTCGCCTTGAGAGCAGGTTATAAAGAAGCAAAACTTCAAATAGAACTTGCCCGTCTTAGATATGAACTTCCACGCATGAAGGAATATGTTAGTCTCTCTAAGAAAACTGAATTGCCAGGATTTCATGGGCCTGGTGGATATGCTATTGAAAAGCATTATGAATCTGCAAAAAATAAAATAAAAAAAATAGAAAACAAATTGGAGCAGTACAGGAAGAGAAGAACAGTTATTAGAACAAGAAGAAAAAAATTAGACTTCTCACTCGTCGCATTGATGGGTTATACGAACAGTGGCAAAAGTTCATTATTGAATGCGCTAACCGAAAGTTCTGTTCCTGTAGCAAACAAACTTTTCACAACATTGAATACATTTACCAGACTTTTGAACATTAGAGGCCGTAAAATTCTAATAACAGATACGGTAGGTCTCGTGGACGGACTTTCTCACGAGATAATCCATGCCTTCCATAGTACGCTAGAAGAGATAAATTTAGCAGATGCTATTGCAATTTTAGTTGATATCAGTGATCCAATAGATGAAATAATGCGAAAATACGCAATTTGTTTGCAAACATTAAGGGATATAACTGTTGGCAATATGAAACCTTATTTTATTGTCGCTAATAAAATGGATATCTGTGACGAACTAGAAATCAAAGAAAAAATGCTATTATTTAGAAATAAGGTGAGCATCCCCGCTTCTGCACGTCAAAAAATCAATCTAGATAGAATAAAGGAGACTATTATGGACAACATTCCATTATACCAACGCGCATACATCACGGTACCCTCAAATGGCGAAGTCATGCCCTTTATTTCGTGGCTTCATGATCGTACGTTTATCCTTGATCAACAGAATATGAACTCAGAGATCTCATTTGAAATTGAAGCGTCATCTCAGGTGATAGCTAGAGCAAAAAAGTATGTAAACAATCTTAATGGATCTTTTGTTATCCAAAATGGACTTTAAAAAGATTTTTTTTGGTTTGACTTCGTATTTGTGATAATGAAAACTTTGAAATCTCTCATATTTTTTGAGAAGACTAATTGCATTAAACTTACCTTTCACGCAACTTATACCTAATTCTCCTAGTTACTCTTCGTCCTCCTTCTTTTTGCGAAATTTCACAACTTCCCCAAGTGTAGTAAAATCTGTCCCTTTCGTTTTAGGGGGTGCATATTCTTGTTTCTCGATAGGTTTGTGGATTTTAATGTTCAGGATTGCCTCCAATTTTATAATGGATTTTGGATCTGTAGGTTTCGTTTTACCAGTCTCAAGTTTTTGAATCACAGATCCCTTTACGTTTAGTTCTTGTCCAAGTTCTTCTTGCGTCAATTCCATTTTTTCACGTGCTTTTCGAATAATCGATGAGTAATCCTCTACGATTTCATAACGACTGAAGAACTTTTCTGGAGAAGGAATAGAAACTTTTTTTCTCTTGCTTTTAGGAGTGTGTGTGCGGGTAGTAGTTTTTCTTTTTCTTCGTATAGGGATTACAGAAGTTTCTGAAGTGACTGGAGGAGATCTTTTAGTTGCTTCGCCAAAACGCGCGCAACTAATGCACACTATCATTTTCGTACCTTCAATCAATCTTTCAATGCCTCTACCTTCAATTACACTTCCACATATCTCGCAATATCTTACTACATTTTTTTTTGGCAAATTTATCTCCTCAAGTTTGTACAGTAGACATTCCAAGAATTAGAGCACAGTGAGAACTTTGTAAAATATAATCTTTCTGATAAAAATAAACCTTTGTCTTTGAGAAAAGTGCTTTAGTTTTCCTTCATGAATAGAAACCTTACAATTATTTATAAAACGGGGGCATTATGTATAAAATCCCACGCTTTATAATAATCATCGATCTTTCCGTTTGTGGAAAGACCAGCCTTAAGGTTATCAGGCTGTGCGCTCGTCACCGAGTTCAACACATGTTTCATTAATACGATTTTTTTAAGTATTTCGTCAGTCTTGAAGGAGGTTATCCCGCTGTGCTTAAAGATGTCATGGATTATCGACCATCTACGGTAAGGACTACCTTTTTTCAAATGAGGTTCTATGAACTCCTCAACTTGTGAAAGTACCCAATCGTAAATGGGTGGAAATGCTTCCTTAATACCCAGACCTCTTCGAGCTATTACACAACTTGCTAAGTGGTGTACAGTCAAATTATGTAACCTTGAATAGTTATATCTGCCCATGATAGAGGTATATCCTGGGAATACCTTTCGAATGGATACACCGCGCTTGTTACACTTTCGCTCCAATAATTGCAAGGCGGTGGTCTTCATATTGCTTAATTTTCGGTTGCGTTTTGTATTATATGAAAATTCTTGGTCGAATTGTAAGTCCTCGACCACGATGCCTTTACCTTTATTAATGCAATAATTGATGACCTTATCCATCTTATAAGAAATATAATCGTTACGTTTATCTGTTCGATAGCTGTGAAGGTTGCCAAATGATATGTTATGGTAGGAGAGTAAATTACCGTTTTTATCCACATTGGTAAGGGCAATAAAATTATAGTTGAAATCTAAGCCGATGGCACCATGTTCGTAGCCATAACTTGGTGCGGGTTCTGGGAGTTCATACGACACATGGACAAAGTAGCGTATTTCTCCCTTGAAGAGTTTCCTTTTCACTGTCACCGTGCATTTATCAGCATTAAGAATTTGTTGAAACCACTTTTCCTGCACATGATTCACTGATATAGGGATAATAAGCCATTTCCGTCCCTTTTGCTTAGAGAAAGTTCGTATCTTGACTGTCTTATCAGGCAATACCTTGATATTCAGGTTTTTAACTCCGTGCTGTTTCTTTCCGATACAACTAAAGGAAGAATCACGTCTTATCCTGAACTCTTCTCTACTTATTTTTCCAAGAATTCGGTCTCTGAACAATTTCTTAGTGCCGAATACCACGGGTTCAAGGTGCAAATTGTTTAATTTAACCATTATCGAAGATCTACGCGCGTATAACCCTTTTAACCGTCTGTCATGTTTATTCTCCTTTATTGCGTTGATTTTCTTAGTAATGACCTTTATCTGCTGTTTCATGTATTTCCGTCGTTTTTCCAGCCATGTTTGTTGTGCTTCCAGTTTCGTCTTGTTATCATTCAAGATGGTGTTGACATAAGGGTTATTGTAACACAGACTCATCAAACATAGTTGTATGGTTTTGTCCTCACCAAAGCTTGCTGCCATATAATCGTCGCCATGAAACAATAGGTTATAACCGACGCGTTTCACCCGGTTATAGATTGTGAAGATCTCATGGAATTTGCGTTCTTGTATCCCATCAGGATACATCCTGAATTTGATGGTCTGGATCATGATGATTGATTTCTCCTTTATACCTTGTATTACGGTTCATTAATAAACCCCAAGCTTTTAGGAGGACCTCGCATTGTATCGTCGAATATATCTTTCTGAAGAAAAGAAATCTTTGTAATATGAAATTATAAAAACACATTTATTCGTTACTACGTTTCATAAGACTAATGATTGAACTGAGGGAACTTAATGAACGAAGGTACAGGATCACCAAACGACAGAGAAGAATTTGCAAGTGATGTTATAAGAACACTTGAAAATAGGATTCGTATGATAGAGACCGAAAGAGAGATACTTAAGGTTGATAAAATCAAACTAGAGCGTGAACTTGAGGAACTAGTCTCGAAACTGGAAAGAAAGACGGGAATGATGAAACACTTTGAGCAAAGGATACGTACGCTTGAGACCGAAAAGCAAATACTCAAAACTGATAAGACAAAACTGGAACGCGAACTTCAAACATTGCACACTGAGCTTGAGCAATTACGCGCACCACCACTACTTGCAGGCAGTATCATAGATGTCTTGCAAGACGATCGTGTCATTGTAAAAAGTACAACAGGTCCTCATTTTGTAGTTCAAGTATCGCCTTCTCTTCCAAAAGAAACAGTTGTTACAGGAGCACGTGTTGCTCTTAATCAACGTTCAATGTCAATAGTTGAAATCTTACCTCCTGTCATGGATCCTATGGTTCGTGGAATGGAAGTAGAAGAATCACCACAGGTGACTTATCAAGAAATAGGGGGACTCTCTGACCAAATAAAAGAAATACGTGAGATTGTTGAGTTACCCATGTTAAGACCAGAACTTTTTGAACAAGTGGGCATTGAGCCACCGAAAGGGCTTCTCCTTTACGGACCACCAGGAACTGGTAAGACACTACTTGCTCGTGCTGTTGCCCACGAGACTTCAGCGAAATTTATTCGTGTTATTGGCTCCGAATTAGTCCAGAAGTATATTGGTGAAGGAGCGCGATTAGTGCGTGAAATATTCACTTTCGCACGGGAAAAATCACCAAGTATTGTTTTCATTGATGAACTTGACGCTATTGGTGGAAAGAGACTGGAAATCGCTACAAGCGGTGATAGAGAGGTACAAAGGACACTTATGCAATTATTAAGTGCTATGGATGGATTTGATCCTCGTGGGGATGTTAAACTTGTCGCTGCAACCAATCGTCCAGATATACTAGACCCAGCACTTCTTCGACCTGGTCGCTTTGATCGGATTATTGAGGTTCCTTTGCCAGATAGGGAAGCTATGGCGTTGATTTACAAAATTCATTCCAGTAATATGAAATTAGATTCTGAAATTGATTTTACTCGGTTGATGAATTCAAGTGAGGGTGCATCAGGAGCAGACATAAAAAATATTTGCACAGAAGCAGGAATGTTTGCAATTCGTCGAATAGTTGCAAGTCCTGAAGATGAGGATGTGTCAATTCTAGTTACAGTAGACGATTTTGAAAATGCTATTGAGAAAGTTTTAGGCAAAAGCAGAGCGGATGAAAGAAAAGCGCAGTTCTACGCCTAGTTCGTAAGGTTATTCTGCACTATTTTTTAGCACCTATTTTTTGTTGCATTGATTATTTCTGAATCGAAACTCTCCGTTATTTATATTTAGGACTAATCACTTCTTTTTTGCGAAGTGTTTCAATTTCCTGCTTTGAATAATTAAGAGATCTCAAAATCTCTTCAGTGTGTTCTCCATACCCTGGCGCTCTGGTTCTTATATTGCCAGGCGTTTCTGAAAGCTTGAATGGCATACCTATGTACTTAATGTTGCCAAAGAGCTCATCTTTAAAATCTACAATCATCTCACGTGCCTGAACTTGGGGATCATCCATTATTTCATTTAATTCATAAACTGGTGAAATACAAATATCGGTTTGTTTTGATATTTCAAACCATTCTTCCCTTGTCTTGGTCAACATAACAGTCTTCAGACACTCAATAATTTCTTTTTTCTCCGTACCAGTTAGCTGGTGGGGGGTATCAACTAAATCTTCTCGCTTGATTGTGGTACAAAGGTTTCTCCAAAACTTTTTCTCTAATGCTCCAACAGCTACAAATTTATTATCCTTAGTCTTATAGATTCCATAGCCAGGACTCCCACCTGTAAGCAAGTCATCTCCTCTCATGGGAATTTCTTTTGATGCCCAATAACGCGGAAATGCAAACGCTAGCCAAGTCATCGCTCCATCAAGCATTGAAACGTCAATGTATTGCCCTCGCCCTGTTTTGTTACGTGCGATTATACTCATTAAAATCGCTAAAACTGCATTTAATCCTCCAGCACCAATATCTGCCACTTGCACGCCCATTAATTTTGGATGACCTGGCTCTCCAGTTAAACTTGCGACCCCTGATACTCCTAGATAATTCACATCGTGGCCTGGCAGGTCTTTATATGGTCCGTTCTGGCCATACCCTGATAACGAACAATAAATAATCTGAGGGTTGATTTTACTAATTGTGTCATAATCTATCTTGAGTTTGTTCATAACACCTGGTCTGAAACTCTCAAAAATCACGTCTGATTTCTCTGCTAATCTATAGAAAATTTTTTGTCCTTCAGGTTCTTTTAAATTCAGGATAATTGATTTCTTATTTCGGTTTAAGGAAAGGAATGTAGCACTATCTTTATTTGCACCCTTAGTGTAAAAAGGCGGCCACCGTCGCATATAATCTCCTTGAATCGGATCTTCAACTTTTATCACTTCCGCTCCAAAATCTGCCAGCAACATAGTGGCAAATGGCCCAGGTAGGAGTCGTGATAAGTCAAGGACCCTGATTCCTTCTAAAGGTAATGTCATAAAAACAACATTAAATGGAGTTCATTCTAATAAAGGCTTAAGATAAGCTGAAACTCTTCCATGAACGATGCTCGGGGCATAATCTTTTATGAGGCTTGTTTTTGTTCCCTTTATTTCGAAGCCAAGCGTTTCACTCGCTGTTTTTATTTTTTTAATAGACAAATAGGGGAAATCATGGTGAGGTAGGGTCTCATGATAGTGTAGCCATCCACCCTTTTTTGATCTTAATGCATTGATACCTTTTTGCAGGTATTTATCTGTATTAAACAAGTAGCCCAGAATCACATGATCGGCACATTTTTCAGGTGCTATTTCATTGCAGTCTCCTAATAGAGGAATAATTTGATCCTCAAGTTTGTTAAGTTGAATATTTTCACACAAATATGAAAAAGCAAGTTCGTTGAGTTCGATTGAATAGACTTTTTTTGGTTTGCGATGTTTTCCTATAGGAATCGACCATTGTCCAACACAAGCAAAAAAATCTACGACTACTTCATTCTTTTGAACAAACAAAGGTAGTCTCCCGCGTTCCTCAACGTTTCCAGGGGAAAACATTATTCTTAGTGGATCAAGTTTGAAAATACAGCTATTCTCCTTGTGTATGGTTTCAGTGTGTGGACTCCCATAAACAAATTCGTATTGAGGTATTCGGAGATCGCCAGATATTGTTCCAATCTGCATAATCGCAGTTCTTACAGGTCTATGATCCACATCTAGTAAAAATTTACCAATCATTTCTTTCCATGGATCTAACTTGGAATGAAGCTGAAAAAGGAGCACGTGTCCTAAAATAAACCATCTCTTAGGCAAGTATTGAAGTAGTTCTTCGGGGATAGTGTCTCTACATTTTTGATGTAGCGAAATAACACTTACCATATGATCTTTTCGCACCTCATGTTATCATAATGATTGAGTCTTCAAAGCAAGTATGGCCTTCGCTAAATCACCACCAGCATCTACAAGCGCAGCACGTGCTGTTTCAACATCAACTCCTGATTGCTGGGCTACTAAATGAACATCCTCCTCTGGGATCACTGCTACAGCTTCTTCTTCTACTTCACCAGAAAGTGGTCTTTCTTCAGCGCTCTGCCCTACTATTTGCCAGAGTTTTTGTCCCGCTTGTGTCATAACAGTGACTTGAGGCTCTTTTATTACTAGTTCTTTCTCCAAAGTCCGGATGATGACTTCTTGTACATCTTCTATTTCTTTTAGACCCATTTGTTTCATCATACGCTTCATCTGTCTAGGAGAAATCTTTTTTCCTTTTTTGACCATATAATCACCACGAAAGAATCAGTTCCTTACTCATCAATTATTTGAGTATTCATAAATATAATTATCTTTGTCTTCACGAAGGAAATTGAATATCTCTATCATTTTCTTGTGTTTCATTTGATAGTATCCTTTTCACTTACAATTTAATCGTTGGATAGGTAAATCATCATTACACACTGATACTAACAAATTTTATGTCGTTTTTTCATCAATTCCTCGCCTTACTTTTACTGCTACCCCTCTTTGAAAGGCGAACATTTCATTTCCAGATAATACACTTTTTCCAACAGCAAGAAGATTATCAAGACGATCTACTACGATCACTTCAGACTTAGGACGGACTTCAGGACTTGTATAAATCACATGTTTTGCGAATACATTTCTGCCTTTTCTAACGAACGGAATCGACTCATCATTGACTTGAACTTTAAAGCGGATGTCTCCTCTTGTTTTTTCAAGAATTTGTTGTGCTCCGCTTATGGTCAAAGCAAAAAGTCCATCTTTAGGGCGTAGTGTTGCAAGCAGTTCATCATTTAAGTAAACATGACGAATCCGCTTTGTACTTGGTGAACATGTTATAACT
Source organism: Candidatus Borrarchaeota archaeon (assembly GCA_016840645.1). The sequence goes on from JAEORY010000064.1 coordinate 9,633, forward strand.
ACCTCTGAAGGAAATAACAGGTCTCCGATATTTTCCCCAAATTGATAGTTGGCAATCCCTTGGATTTTCCTAAGTTTTTCCCACGATTCTAGGTCCATTCCATTCAACCTTCTGAAATAGATGTGAGGAATATTATTAATAATTAGCAAAATTTTAAAAGAAAAATACACTTGACAAAAGTCCATGTATTAAATTTCATCAATGAGGTAATTATTATGACTTATGATACTATGAAGGAATATAGAACTTCTAGCGAAGTTACAGGTCCACTTCTTTTTGTTGAAGGCGTGTCAGGTGTAGGATATGCAGAAATTGTTGAAGTAGAAACACCTTCTGGTGAAAGAAGAAGAGGACAAGTACTTGAAGTGACAGAGAGCCTTGCCGTAGTTCAGGTTTTTGAAGGTACATCTGGCTTGGACACATCGGCAACGTCAGTAAGATTTCTTGGTGAAACACTCAAACTTCCTGTCTCTGCCGATATATTAGGACGTGTTTTTGATGGAAGTGGAGAACCTATAGATCGTGGTCCGAAGATTATTCCTGATGACCATTTCGACATTACAGGCGCTCCAATTAATCCAGAAGCGCGAACTTATCCAAGAGAGTTTATCCAAACAGGCATTTCTACAATAGATGGGTTAAATACACTCGTTCGTGGACAAAAACTGCCACTCTTCTCAGGTGCAGGGCTTCCACACAACAGGTGCGCTGCGCAGATCGCACGCCAAGCCCGTGTGCTAGGAGCAGAGGAAGATTTCGCCATTGTGTTTGCCGCCATGGGGATCACATACGAAGAAGCAGCTTTCTTTCGAAGAGATTTTGAGGAAACTGGTGCATTAGAGCGCGTTACACTCTTCCTGAATCTGGCAGATGACCCGGCGGTTGAGCGTGTAATCACCCCACGCGTTGCGTTAACATGCGCCGAATATCTCGCGTACGAACAAGATTATCAGGTGTTGGTCATCCTTACCGACATGACAAACTATTGTGAATCCCTACGGGAAATTTCTGCTGCCCGAGAAGAAGTACCGGCTAGAAGGGGTTATCCAGGTTACCTTTACACCGACCTTGCAAGCATTTATGAGCGGGCAGGAAGAATTACAGGACGAAAGGGTACAATCACACAGATGCCGATCCTTACAATGCCTAACGACGACATCACGCATCCAATTCCTGACTTAACAGGCTATATCACCGAAGGGCAAATTTACATCGATAGGGGCTTGCATCGACGCGGGATCTATCCTCCAATCGATGTTTTACCATCGCTATCCCGTTTGATGAAAGAGGGAATAGGCAAGGGTCTCACCAGAGCAGACCACAGAGAAGTGGCTGACCAACTCTATTACGGATATTCAGAGGGGCGCGATTTACGGGAATTGGTCGCAGTAGTCGGAGAAGAAGCGCTTACAGAGAGAGATAAAAGATATCTCGAGTTCAGTGAGCGCTTCGAACGAGAATTCACAAGCCAACGGATGGATGAGGATCGGTCAATCGATGAGACGCTGGATATCGGCTGGGAGTTGCTGGCGAAACTTCCCGAAAAAGAACTCAAAAGGATCGACCCTGAAACGATCAAAAAATGGCATCCTTCATATCGCGCGCAGTAAGAATAAGATATTCTTTACCAATATTCTTTTCTTTATATGAGGATCACGGAGGAAAAGTAAATGAGTGAACTTATGGCGGGCATCCGACCCACAAGAATGGAATTATTGTCTTTAAAAGACAGACAGTCACTTGCCGTGAAAGGTTACGGACTTTTGAGTGAAAAAATGGATGCCCTTATTATGGAGTTCTTTGCGATTCTAGAAGACGTCAAAACAGTACGAACAGAACTATCTGAAATGGTTTCAAGAGCATTTACCTCGTTAAAAGAAACCAAAATGGTTTTAGGGGCGCTGAAGCTCAAAGAAATCTCTGCAATAGCACCATCTTTGTTCAAAATAGAAGCTGAAACAAGAAATCTAATGGGGGTCCGGGTCCCTGTTTTACATCTTGAGAAAAAACGCGAAGGTAATGAAAAAATACCCTTTTACGGATTTATAGACACACCGACAACGCTAGACGAATCAGTAACACTTTTCCAGAAGATTCTTGAAAAGATCTGCAGCTATGCACAGGTCATCGCAACAATGGAACGGTTAGCAGATGAGATTATCAGCACTAAACGACGAGTCAATGCCTTGAATTATGTAATTATCCCGCGTCTTGCAACAACAATCAATTTCATAGAACAGTACCTAGAAGAACGTGAAAGGGAATCTTTTGTTAGGATGAGACATATCAAGAGGTTGTTAGAGAAAAAGGGACGCCAGGATAAAAACAAAGAAGAAGCCAACAATATGCTAGATTTATAAAGAACTTTCTTTAAGAAGGTCAATTAAAATCAGATCACTGCAAGGCAAACACATGAATCCCTTTATTTTTTAGAATAAAAAATGCCGCGCATTACCCAATTAACAATACTTTAAATGTTAGAACTTACATACTACATAGAATTGAGCTTAAGAATATTTGAGAATAATTAGATCTCCATTATATATGCAGTTGAACCAATACAAGAAATGAAATGATACAATTAATCAATAATACTGGAGTTTAGGAGAAAGACAAGAGTGACAGTTTTGGAAGATAATGCAATGAAGATCATTCTTAATACAGGAGTACAAGGTATATTGCAATCTGATCTTTGGAAAAAACTAGAAACTACAAGCCGAGAAGGTTCAAGACTAGCTGTACGCTTAGAAAAAAAAGGTCTAATTAATAGAAAAAAGGAACTTGTGGATGGAAGATGGAGCTTCAGACTTATTGCAAAAACCTCAAGTACCTCGAAAGTTGGATCTGAAAATACTCTTGGGGGATGTCCCTGTTTTACATGCGGTGATTTGGCGAAATGTGGAGATCTACAATCAATATCGCCCGTTTATTGTATCCGTTTGGATCACTGGCTTCTAAAACTCGCGAAAACTTCTTTAAATAATGCATCGTCATAGACGTTCAATAAGGGAAGGGGATATAAACAGAGGTATTTTTTATCAGTGAACTACCCCACCCTGTCGGAAGGGGACTTCCCGACGAATAAGTTAAACTATGAATTAATTGAGGAGCATTTATAGATGGGGAAACGGTGGTTGAACGAAAGAAAAAAGGATTTTTATTACAAAAAAGCTAAAAAAGAGAATCTTCGCTCAAGAGCTGCTTTTAAAATCATTCAGTTAAATAACAAATTCAAGTTAATGAAGCAAGGAGACAGTGTTTTAGATTTAGGGTCCGCTCCAGGTGGTTGGCTAAAAGCGATTAAAGACCTTGTGGGTGAGGGAATAGTTGTAGGGGTTGATTTACAGCCTATAACTCCGATTCCCCAGGTGAAGTTAATTTTAGGTGATATCACGGACG
>JAEORY010000700.1 GCA_016840645.1 Candidatus Borrarchaeota archaeon
TGGCGCCGCCAGTGGCGGAAGAAGCCAAGCGAAGGAGGCGTGAGAGGGCGAAGCCCGGAGCGACTCCCACCTTCTAACGCCAAATAAAAGAGCACCTCTCGGGAGCTCTTTTGTGTTTGCAGGTGGATGATGAGGAGTCGAACCCGAAGCTTGGCGCCGCCAGTGGCGGAAGAAGCCAAGCGAAGGAGGCGTGAGAGGGCGAAGCCCGGAGCGACTCCCACCTTCTAACGCCAAATAAAAGGGCACCTCTCGGGAGCTCTTTTGTGTTTGCAGGTGGATGATGAGGAGTCGAACCCGAAGCTTACTGTCGAAGGGGATAAACAATTTTTAATCGTTCACAATGCATATGCATAAAAATAATACATCTGAAGACTATTTTTTGATATAAAGGTTGGAGAAAAGGTTCAAAAGAAATTTTCCCAAAAATCTAATATATATTTTAAAAAATGATTGACACAATTCAAAAAAAGGTTTAGAATTACATGTAAGCGATTACATGAGACATTAATAGAGTTTTTATAAAGCCTAATATTATGGCATATATTTTTTATAAATGTATGTAAGCGATTACAAATATCTACAAAATTCTCTCTTTTGAGTGAATGAAAAAAAACAGTTTAAAAGGGGATTAATTATGGCTGTTACGATTAGTGATGTTGCAAAAGCGGCAGGAGTATCGACAGCAACAGTATCCAGGGTTATAAATAATAGTTCTTCTATTACACTCGCAACAAGAGAGAAAACTTTGGCAATAATGAAAGAGCTTAATTATGTTCCAAACAGTCTTGCTAGAGGGCTTTCAAATCAGAAGTCACTTAATGTAACGCTTCTTATCAATATTGCTGATGCAAAATCCTTCAGCAACCCATTTTTCTATGAGGTAATGCATGGAATTGAAACTGTCGTTTATGAAAGAGGGCTATCTCTTACCATTACCAGCTCAAAAAAAACAATTTCAACGTTGGATACTTTAGAGCAGATGGTTAATGGGAAGAAAATGCAGGGTCTGATTATACCATCCTCGTTAGCGAATAAAAAAATTGTGAGCAAATTTAGGAAGATGAATTTTCCTTTTGTTATTATCGGTGAACTTGCCGGATATTCGGAACCACTGAACTGGGTCGATATAAATAATAAGCAAGGTGGAGAGCAAGCGGTTGAACACTTGATTAAAAAAGGATATAGAGATATTGCATTTATTGGAGGCAGACACGAGGAACTATTTAATAGGAACAGATTGTCCGGTTATATGGAAGCATTAAAGAGAAATAGCCTGACTATAAATCAAGATTACATCAAAGAATGTGATAATACAAAAACTGGTGCATACGAAAAAATGAGTGAGCTATTATCACTTAATGACAGACCAGATGCTGTAATCTGCGGAGACAATATAATCAGTTTCGGAGCGATAAAAGCAATTAATGGTGTTGGATTGAATATACCAAAGGACCTGGGAGTTGTGACTTTTGACAACTACCCGTTGGCAGAATTGATTGAACCATCTTTGACAGCAGTTGATATTGACGTATTCGAACTTGGAGTTGTTGCGGCAAACACTCTGCTTAAAATGATTGATAATCCTGATGTTAGACAGCAGCAAAGCCTTATCTCGACAAGGATAGATGAACGTGAATCTACGATGAAGAACAAAACCTTATAGTTTTTATGAATGAGGACAGCAAAATGCTAAACACTGTATTAATTCACAACTGCACAAGAGAATTCGTTTATCCTGTTGAACGAAACACGCTTGAATTTAAGTTGACATCAAATAAAGGGAAAAAGTCAGAAATCAGCCTTATTTGTTGGAATAATCTAAGAGAAGATGACACAAGAAAGAGAATTAAAATGGAGCTTAATTCGAGCGATAATGATTTTAACTATTATCGATGTCAGCTCACTGTTGATGATGCTGTGAGATATCTTCGGTATTACTTCGAGATTTCAAGTTCCCAAGAGAAGCTCTACTTAGGTGCAAATGGGAAAAGAGAAAAAAAACCACAAAATGGCTTTTTCGAATATCATTACACGAATGAAAATGATGTTTTTAAAACTCCTAACTGGATAAAAGGAGCGGTGTTTTATCAGGTTTTCCCTGAACGGTTCTGCAATGGTGATTTTTCGAATGACCCTAGCAATGTAGAAAAGTGGGGGGCTGTACCAACAAGAGAAAATTTCTTTGGTGGAGATATACAGGGGATCATATCGAAATTGGACTATTTGTCTGAGCTCGAAATTGATGCGATTTATTTAACTCCTGTTTTTCAATCTCCGTCCAATCATAAATACGATACAGTTGATTATTATACGATTGATCCGTCGTTTGGAAGCATTAAGGATATGAGAGAATTAGTAAAACAATGTCATGAACGAGGAATTAAAGTAGTGCTAGACGGGGTATTCAATCATTGTGGTTACTATTTTGAACCATTTCAAGATGTGATTCGGAATGGAGAAAAATCCAAGTACAAAAGTTGGTTTTACATTGCAGAGTTTCCAGTACAAACCGATCCTGCAAATTATGAGTGCGTAGGCTACTATAAATGGATGCCAAAGCTAAGACATGCGAACCAGGAGGTTCGCGACTATGTTCTAGGTGT
>JAEORY010000701.1 GCA_016840645.1 Candidatus Borrarchaeota archaeon
TAATATTAAGTCATGGTGAAAAAGTTGGGATGTTTGACAAAAAAGATATCTCTATTGAAAAGCTCGAGAAAATAATTGTAAAAGGAACAGTTGATATTCATTAAATCGTTTTTCTTCGACATGTATGTGATTGGTTGTGATATTGGAGGAACCTACTGCAAGATCGGTCTTGTGAAGAATGTGGGAGGGTAAAAAATAAGGATTATTTCCCCATAAATAAATCAGCAGGTGTGGGACTATTTCTTTCAACATTTTTCTCCAAGATAGACAAGCTTCTCGATGGAATTGAGGAAAGACTAAAAGGGATAGGTATACTTTTGCCTGGATATTTAAAAGAAGATAGATCAGTACCATATTTAATGGTGAACATCCCTTTTTTAGAAGACATTCGGCTGAAAGAGCTGGTGCACAGTCGTTATGGAGTTGATATTGTTCTCGATATTGATAGGAATGGAACGTGTCTTGCGGAATTCAGATTTGGTAAGTATCTAAGTTTTCGTCGATTGATGTATGTTACGATTGGAACTGGAGTAGGAGTAGGTTTGCTTATTGATGGGAAAATATGCAGAATAACAAACGATTCGATTGGCGAATTAGGGCATCTTACGCTCGTATTAGATGGAGCAGAGTGTGTTTGTGGAAACAGGGGCTGTGTCGAAGCATACGTTTCAAAAAGCGGTTTAAAGAGAATAGCGCGAAAGATTGGTATATATAGTTATTTTCCACAGGAAAGTGAAATAAATATAAATCACGAAATAGATCATGATACTCTTTTCATCGCAGCGGAAAAAGGGAATGAGAATGCGCGATTAATTTTCGAGGAGTTCGAGCATTATTTGGTGGCGGATCTTGTAATCTATGCAAATATTTATTCCCCGGATATAATTATACTTGGAGGAGGTATCACAGCAGCGAGTGAATATTTTCTCACTGCGACACAGAAGATTCTCGATACACAGTGGTTTGAAAGAAAGAATAAACGAATTTTAGTGAAGCGGACGCAATTTGGGCTGGATGCGGGAATTATCGGAGCTGCTGCGCTTTTTCTATAATATAATTATGAACCATGGTAATTTGGTTTTTCTTGTATGATTTGTTGTGACCTGCCTGAAAGGAAGGAGATGTTTCATGGGCCATAAACCAGTGGTAATATCTGATCCCTATCCGCAACAGCTGGAACGTATTATTTCTCCTGAGAAGAAAGCGCAGCTTTTACAGCTTGTGGACCTGAAGGAGAGTACTCAGGGTAGAATGCCGGACAGGGAATTTGATTCTTATCTGGGTGAAGCGATAGCGATTATTGGGCAGACACCGTTGCCGAGAAAACGGCTCGAAATGGCCCCGCATTTGAAGGTCATCTTCAATGTTGAAGGAAATTTTTATCAGAACATTGATTATGACTTCTGTTTTCAACGAAATATTTACATTTTGAACTGCGGGGGAGCATATGCAGATGCTGTGGCTGAAATGGCACTCTGTTTCGCTCTTGATGTCGGGCGTGGGGTTACCCGGGAGGACCGACTTTTTCGTGAAGGGCGGGAGAGGTATGTACTGGAGGCGAATAGGGACGCGGTGCAACTGACAGGGGCGACTGTCGGTCTTATCGGGTTCGGTTTGCTCGGCAAGAGCTTGAAACCACTGCTTGAGCCCTTTCAATGCAGGGTATTGGTCTATGATCCGTGGCTGCCCGATAATTACATCAAAGAATACGGATGCATACCCGTTCCATTGCATGAGCTCCTTTCAAAATCGACTTTTATATTCGTACTTGCAGGGGTTACCACGGAGAATCAGGGCTTTATTGGCGAGCAGGAGTTTAATCTCATTCAAAATGGATCCATTTTTATTTTAATGAGCAGGGCAGCGGTCGTTGATTTTGATGAATTTGTGAAAAGGGTTGAGGCCGGGCAGATAAAAGGGGCAACAGATGTGTTTCCAGAGGAGCCGCTCCCCAAAAATCATCCGATGCGGAAACTCGATAATATGCTGCTCTCACCCCACCGTGCAGGGGGTATACCGCAGGCGTTTTATAAAATTGGGGAAATGATTATCGACGACCTCACTTTGATAATGAGAGGGCTTCCCCCGATGAGAATGCAACAAGCAAGACCTGAAACTATCAAGAAATTATGCAGCCGTCCAGTTGAAAAACACGAATGATACTCCACTCATGAGATGTGCCTCGTTTCTTCTCTTAAATGAAGACCAGCAAAATGTAAATGCACAGAGTATCATATATCATCTTTATTATCGTGGTGGAATTTGTGCGGACTTTGCGCTTTTAACCATTTATTTCCCAAGGAATGTAGAAGGGTTGTCTTTTACCGCAGTCACCGGTTACCAACTCATTTAACTGCCTGATGTGTGTATACTTCGCATGATCACGATATTCATCATATATTGTTAAGGGTAATCATATTCCCCACCCCGGGGTAAATAGTGTTCCCCACCCCTTCTCTGATGTATTCCGTGTAGTAAGCTATGGCTGTTCTGTGAGGAAAGTCAACACAGAATTAGCTATTTTGGGACCCTCCTTTCTATAGGATTTTCCTTTTGTCACAATCAGTTTGACCGCACCGGATACAAGGCGGTCGAGAAT
>JAEORY010000702.1 GCA_016840645.1 Candidatus Borrarchaeota archaeon
CCATAAAAATGAGGATGAACAGAGTTTATAGTATTGAAATGAAGATGTTGCACTATTATTTCATAAAAATATCGTTTCCGATGCAATGTCAAAACCTTCAAATGCAATTGTTTTTATGAGTTAGTTAGTCCCAAAAGTCTTGTAGCTCTTAGTACAGTTAGCCTTCTATTCATTAGTAGTATGTTTCACTCGCCCTCCCCTTATTGGACCAGTTTCGAACATACTGCTACACAAACAGGATAGAAATCCCAAATTTTCTTGCAGCTTAGAACTTGTACGTTTATGTTTTAATAGTAGTCGCATTTTGCGAACACATCCGGTTGGATGTCTCTTTCGTTCGTGTTTATCTCCCAACACTTGCTGAACCTGCTGCTCGGTATAGTAGAAATGTCATTAATCTATAACAACATGCGAAGGGAAGAGAAGAACAACATCGAGAAATTCGGCGATTATTACCTCCGTTACATGGAGCAGGTGACAAGGATGAACTTTGTGCTCGGCACGATCAAGCTGCAACGGCGCATGAAGCAAAAAGAAAAATAGAGGAAGCTCCTTTTTTAATTATCCACGTTCGGCTTGGTGGCTGTTAGTTCTCATGTTCTATAGGCACAATTTCTATTAACAACACCTGTAAATATGTATACTTTCACCATAATTCCATAGGGACGGAATCTATATTTAATTCACTTTAACGCTTGATAGTTACTAACAATTTACCTTAAAAATCTAATTGTATTTGCGGATTTTGTTTTTTTATTCGATTGCTAATTACATATACGAATTTTCTAGCGATTTTAATTGCATCCTCTGCTTCTTTTCTAGAGCATGGTATATCAGGTTCATAAACAAACCGATGTCTTTTTCTCCTCGTAAAATCATAATCATTAACCACCTTTTTAAACTCGTTCCCTATTACAACACTCGCAAACTTGACAATTGTGAGATGCTTTTCTTTTATCTCAGGCCTATAACCTTCACTGAACATTAATGCAATTCCTGAACGTAGCATGGCATTATAGGAGTAAGTGTAAGCACATTCTTCATCTTCGTCTCTGTTTCTTTCAGCGGTTTTTAAATCAGTGTAAGCCCGTTTTATAAGATTATTAATTGCTTTCCAATCAACAGGGCATTTTTTGATTAGTCCCAATTTAATAAGATCTTCCTTTGAATCTTTATAAATCATCCTCTTTCCCGATTAGCATCATTTTTGGATTGCTCAATATATCCGTAATGAAGCCACTCTTTTCTTTTTTTCTGTTTCTATATTCATCAGTTGAATAAACATTGATACTTATCTCCCTCTGTAAACTTTTTTCTAATTCAGAAATCCTTTCATTTAGCAAAGATATATCAGGGTTACCTATTACCATTAGATCTATATCACTTTTAAGGTTTTCACTCCTCGAAGCGAAAGAGCCATAGATAAAGGCTATATCAATTTGCTCGATAGCTGCAAGAGCTTTTTTCAATCGGCCTTCAATGCCTACAGTTTTTGAAACAATACTTTTGATTTCATTAAAGAGAGGATGCTCTTTATTCAGGAAGTAGTAGAGAAGGTTACCTGTCATTTGTGTATTGAATAAATTATCTTTTGTAAACTTCAAAAGCTCTCTTCTTATGCTTCCGGCTGAATATCCCAGGATACGCTCGAGCTCTCTTAAATAATACCGTTTTGAGGGATTGGTAAAGAAAAGAGTGAGCAGATCCTGCCTAATTTTTGATTTGGTAATATATAAATAGTCAAGCACTATTTGTACTCCTTTTTGAGTACAATTGTACTCATTTTGGACTACAATATCAATAGAAAATAGTAACAGGATAAACAATAATATATTATGAATTATAAAAGAAAATGGTACCGATAAGTACTTGTAGCACAGTCCCTATTTACAGATAGAATTTTTTATAGCTAAATTTTTTCATATGGACTTTGGTTAAAAGCAAATTTTTCTCTTTAAATATTATCTTTTAAGAGAACTATTCCAAATTGTTACGTTACAAGTTTAGCTAATTTATGATTTATCAGTAATTACATGAATAACTGATATTCAACAACTATCTAAACAACAATAATGCAACCTTTGTTTCAATAAATAAGGGGTCAAATCTTTGTTTGGCTCTTTGTTCGCTATAAGCAGTCAGCAAATTAGGGGCTGGGGAAGAAGCTTTCAGCAATCAGTGGCTGGAGATTAGGGGCTTGAGGCTGAGGAATTGAAATTTGTTATTTAACGCTCGTCTCCAATTTCGAACCTATTGCTACACCCACAAAATAGAAAATATACCGAACTATTTAGTAGCTTAGTTGGTTCGAGTCATACTCTTCTCGATGCAACCAAGCCGAGGCTAATATCGGTGCTCCATTGATCCTCGACTGCATCCAGTTACCCTCAAAGATGCTTTTACGTAGCAGATCCTATGTGAATAACCTGTACATTAAACGAGATCTTCCAATTAAAGAAATAGCCAGACAAATGAACGTGAGCCATTCTATAGTGATCGAGTGTTTGAGGCGATTAAGCATACATAGCAAAGGTGCAAGAAAAAGAGTTATATACCAGGGCCAGATTCCTTTTGGATACAACTATAGGAATGGAAAG
>JAEORY010000703.1 GCA_016840645.1 Candidatus Borrarchaeota archaeon
GAGTCTAGAGATTGTTGAATCTGGAGAATCCAAAGTTGATAAGTCCGAGATAATATTGGGTCAATTTAGTAAAATCCGTAAAGCGCTGGACAATTTGAACATACCTAAACAGGACAAGGATCTATTTCATTGGGTATTCCTAGCAGATAACCCTATAAGGACTTTTCCAGGAGAAGGATCTTATTCCCGGAACTGCCGAAGATTTAATGAAGTGAGGAATTTGGTTTGGAGAACGGCAGCTCCTGGAAGATTCAAAATCCACAACTTCTTCCAAACACTTTCAGCGGTTAGAAAGAGCATGCTAAAAGCGGCTAAATTATCTGAGAATAACTCTGAGGTCACAATATAAAACTATCTTTAACCTTGGCTTTTGCCAATATCCCAATAGTTAAGTACTGAAGAAGAAATCAAAATGTATAAAAAAATCGTTTTACTGATTGTTCTGTCTCCAATTGCATTTAAAGCATATAATCAAACCGCCTTCAAGCCGGAGACGTATTTCGGTGTAAAAGTTGGAGGAAATGTTTCAATGGTTTCATTTGACCCATCAGTGGACCAAGGAATGAGTTTTGGGTATGTTGGAGGTGTCTCATTTAAGCATATTTCGCAGAAGAGCCTGGGCGTACAATTGGAATTAAATAACCTGCAATGTGGATGGAACGAAAAACTGGATTCCATAAACTCATATTCCAGGAAGCTTAATTATCTACAGATTCCATTTATGACACATGTAAACACGGGAAAAGGAAAAGTCAGATTCGTACTTAATTTAGGCCCATATGTTTCAGTTTTGCTATTTGAAACAGAACGAATTAACCTCATTGAAGGGGAAGAAGAAAAATTCTACTATAACAAGGGAATTGGTAATAGTTTTGAATATGGACTCTGTTTTGGCATAGGTCTTTCAGTAAATACAACCAAGGGGCTATTCCAATTTGAAAGTAGGATCAGCCAGAGTTTAAGCAATATTTATAAGCAAGAGCAAGAATCATACTTTTCGTCCTCGAAAAACCAAGTATTGGAGGTCACATTGAGCTATTTCCCCAGCTTTAAGAAATTGAAAGAGTGAAATCCCCTAGATCTTGTAATACTTCTTCATAAGCTTCCAGACGCTTTTCAAAACGTTTAAAACAAGACCGCCTCCCGATACGAAAAGGAGGCGGTATATGCAATCTAATGACTACTTTACAAAAAGTACCCTGGCGGAACCAGGTAGGGAGAGGGTAGTTCAATATCACAGTAAAGATACAATTTCTCCAGGTTCGAATCTGTCCCGGACCACAATTATACCTCTGAACACCCGGTGTAATTTGAACATCAAATCTAACTGGGGGCATCATGGGGGTCACTGAGTCTTAACAACTGTGCGCACTTTCAAAAATCTAACCTAATCCTTACAGATGGCAAATACCTGGGTGGTAGCTTTTTTCGGATCATTCTTACCAATGGTGCCAGCCCTTCTGCACCGCGTGTCCAAAACGCAACTTGCGAGAAATCACCACCACTTGTTTGCGATAGGATCAGTTGGACTAAAAGGGGCATCATTTCATCTCATACGGCAGATGGCATGATTTTGCCATTTTCGATCCACCTCCGCTACATACTCGGATTGAAAAATCACAATTTTTGAGAGTTAGGAAACGCCACCTCCCCATTTAGCGAAATTCTACACCACAGATCAAGCAAAGGTTACCTTCTCCTAAGAAGAAGATTATTAAAAATAATACTCTCTGAGACCTGCAAAACAATCCAACCGGATTGAAAATTGCTTTATTTGTATCCCGACTTCAATATACTATATGTTCTACAGCATATAAGATGCGGGTAACAATTCCCTCCTTAACCTGATTAAACCACACGTTTGTGGTTTACAAATTTTTCTCAGAATTAACTTCGTAAATATCAATTAAGTGGCACATGATTTGCTTGCTTGGTAATATTTTTAACCTAAAATAACTTTATTATGGAAACAAACCTCAACATACGGAAAATGGTTAAAAAGTCACTTCTCGTAACATTTCTTTCTCTAATTGCAATATTCAATCTCAACGGTCAAATTCAAAAGAAAACGCTCATGGTTGGTGGAGAAATGAATATTCCTTTTCAGAATCAAATTCGAGAGGAAAAAACTTTCTACTTCAACCCAAAAGTAGGGTATTTCATTGTTGATAATCTAGCTTTAGGCATAACCTTGGAATCCGAATTGTACTATGAATTAGACCATCGAACAGTTAGCCTTGGAGCTGGCCCGATGATTAGATATTACATTGGACAGAACAAGCTAAAAGCTTTTGGTTCTGTTTCATATGTAGCTTCAATAGTTACAGGTAACTTTTTCAACCCCAACGAATTTCTATCACATTTGCAGCCAGGTATAGGGTTTTGTTATCAAATAAGACCAACTATCGGGATTGAGGCACTCTTAGGTTATGACCATTATTATAGTAATAGTGGTCACACCCAAAATAATTCATTTAGTTCATTACATATAGGATTTCAAATTTTCATTCCACCAATTAATAATGATAACTAAAACCCAAAACTATGATTCAAAGATTATTTTTTTTTGCAATCCTTCTGAGTATCTGTACTAGT
>JAEORY010000704.1 GCA_016840645.1 Candidatus Borrarchaeota archaeon
TCAGGTGGTCGTCACTTTCCTTTAATTACAGGCTATCAACGTTTAGATGAATTAGAACAAAAGATTTATACTCATGCTTTCCGTGTCAAAAAAGAAGAATGTACGGACTTGCCACCCAAACTTTATACAAAAAGATTTATACCTATGAGTAAAGAACAGCTTGTAGCGTATGAATCATTGAGAAGAAACGCTATGTTTGTTTTCAATGACAAAACAACGACATCTGTGAACCGGCTCTCACAGATTGTTAAGTTGCACCAGGTATGTTGTGGATTCACTATTAATGATCAAGGTGAAATCCACGACCTGCCTAATAAACGTTACGATGAATTGCTGGATGTCTTGGAGGAAGTTGATGGTAAAGTTATCATCTGGGCTACCTATCGACATAACATCGAAACCATAACTAACAAACTAAAGGAGAAATACGGTGATACTAAGGCTGCAGCTTTTTATGGCGATACTGAAAATCAGGTACGCTTGGATCTGGTGCGGGATTTTCAATCTCAAACAAGCGATCTCACGTACCTTGTTGCGAACCCTAAGACTGGTGGATATGGAATCACTCTTACTGCCTCTTGTACTGTTGTCTACTTTTCAAACAATTATGATCTTGAAATAAGATTACAAAGTGAGGATCGTGCACACAGAATTGGCCAGAAGAATAAAGTGACTTATGTTGACTTTGTTTGCCAGGGAACGGTTGATGATAAAATATTAACTGCCTTGAAGAACAAGGTTGACATAGCCAGTCAAGTGATGGGTGATGAATTAAAAGAGTGGATTACTTAAGGATATTTATTTCCGCCTTTAGGTCCATATTTATTTTGACCTCTGACAGGTTTTTTCTTTTTTCTTTTTGCAAGTTCACCAGCTCCGACAACTCCTGCTCCGATAGCACCCATCGTTATATTACCTACAGTTTTATCAGAAATCTTAGATGCTTTTTTTCCAATTTTGCCTAAGGCTTTACCAAAACCTCTTAATGCTGCTCCGACTACACCCGCCATTAGTTTTTTGCTCCGGAAGCCATATCATCATACATTCCTAGATCACGGATTGCGTCTTCTAGGTCAGCATTGTAAGTTTCATAACTAGGATCATCAGGATCCGTATCTCTTAAAATTTGTCTTAGTTCAGCGATTTTTGCTAAAATAGATACTTCGTCAGGATTCTTAGCCATTAGAATACGCCTTTAAATTTACCACCTTGAGTAGCGGCACCCATACCACGAGCAACTCCACCACCGTCTTTCATGTAGCCCATTTTGTTTCTGACTTTTTTAGGTAGTTTAGCTAAGCCTGGATTTTTCTTTTTATCAACTGGTTTTAAATTCTTTTTCATGATTAACCTTTTCTTTTATAAGAAGGAACAGCAAAATCTTTGGGTAATTTGATTTCTGTTTCTGTAGTTAAATCTACGATTTCGATGTCTTTTTCTCTTCTAAAACGACTACTCATTGGATTAAAACCTTTGATTTCTGTCGGTTTTGTATTCTTTAACTTTTGTCTTTTTGTACCCATGACTTAATCCTATGCTAATTTAGTGGTATTTGCAACGATTTCTGCAAGGTGTTCACATCTTTTTGTAGTCTGAGAATGCCACCTAGAATCCTTCATTTCTGCGGCTGCTTTCTGCCAATCCTTGACTCTCATTGCTTTCCACATCTTCTTAAAGTTTCGGACACCTTGTGTTCCCAGTTGAAACACCATTTCCAAAATTACTTCTGTAATATGTTCAGGTAAATCGTGTCCTACACATTCTTCAATTAAAACTTCAGCCCCCGCAGCAGCTCTATTCAAGTCCAAATCAAATAATTCTTCGACTAATTCCATAGAGATTTCAACTCCTTCAGAGAATTTTTCTCGTTCGTGAGGCTGAATAAGGTGGCCTATACCGATGGTGGCCTTGCCTAGTGAATCTAGGTACATAGATGTGCGTACCCCTTCGTGGGCTCGTATCCTAGCTTTCAGTGAATCTGTTAATTCTATCATGCTCCTATTCCCCAATGCTTTTCATGTTCATCGGGTTCTCCTTTCTTTAATAGTTTAAGTATAAATTGTTTTATTTTAGATATCATATTGTGGTTTTGTTATTTTTAACTTTTCCACTATATCCATAATCCCATTATTTTGCAACCCTGTATTTAATAATTGTGGAATACCACCTTGTTGAGGCATATTTTGAGGAGGTCTAACAAAGATTCCGGGATCAGGATCTCTAGGATAAACCGCTTGAGGAAATATATTAGGCATGTAATAAAATTCTTTATCCATGACTGTACCTTCCGTTGCTCTGTCCATGAAAGGATTTTGC
This sequence comes from Candidatus Borrarchaeota archaeon, assembly GCA_016840645.1. Next base: position 2,317 of record JAEORY010000704.1, read on the forward strand.
ACTACATCAGGTTCGCTTGGCATTGGTCCGGGGATCGTGGGCATTGGAAAATATTCTCCCATCAATTCTCTTGGATTCGAATACATTTCAGGTTCGCTAGATATTACTTCCTCCTCAGTCCTTAATTCAAATTGATTAGGTCCTGGCTCAAAGCCTTCAAAACGGGGTAAAGTATTTATATCTTCCGGCGGACCCTCTGCAAGTTTCTCAATTGGGTCACCTCCTGTTTGCATCTTTACAGGTTTTTTCTTTTGAGGTATTGCACTCAAAGGTGTGA
>JAEORY010000705.1 GCA_016840645.1 Candidatus Borrarchaeota archaeon
TAAGTCTCATGGGAACTTTAGCCAACACGTTTTTTGCCACATGGACCTGGCAACGCTGGATTTCCGCATTTTTGAACTCTTCCCTGAAGACTCTTTCCAGTCCTGTAAGACCATCCATGATTCCCAGTCAAACATCCTTTCTATTGAGACCTCTGCGCTTCAGGACCTTAAAAAACTCCCGCCAACAGCTGGCAGATTCCTTGTCCCCTGACTGCAGTCCCAGCACCATCCTCTGTCCGGATTCATTGACCCCAATGGCCACAAGCACAGGCACATTATCAACATGGCCGGCCACTCGCATCTTGAAACATACCCCGTCAATAAACAGATATTTGATGCTCTCCTCTGATAAATCCCGCTCTCTCCAAGCCTCCACCGCATCGATGAGCTCCCGGCTGACGAGACTGACCTGGGAATGGCTGATTCTTCGTCCGATAAGCCGTGAGGAGATCATAGACAGTGTCCGCGTGCTGATTCCTGTCAGAAACATCAAACAGATATCCCTACGCAGCTCTTCTTCTATCCGTTTGCTCCGAGGAATAATCAGGCTTTTAAATTTTCCCATACGATCCCGGGGAACAGATAGATCCACAGGCCCTATTCCTTTGAGGGTTAGATTGCGATGATAGAAGCCGTTTCGATGATTGCTCTCACCTTTTTTGCGCTCATAGGGCTTACGGTCCAAATACTCAGCAAGTTCTCCCTTCATCAACTCATTCAGATAACGCCCTGTGGATTCCCTGATCTCGGTGCGGATCATTTTCAGCACCCTTTCTGGTCGCAGTTGAATCGCCTTGCATACATTCAAAAACTCTGTTACGCTAAGTTTGATTTTCATCAGGCTCTTTCTCCTTTTAAAAATAGGTGTTTGATCAATTCCTATTTTAAGGAAAAGAGCCTTTTTTTCTATACGCGCTCTATTTCATACAAAAAATTTTACACTGCCTCTTTTCATCAAATAATAATATAGTTTGAATATTATACTTTTAAATCAAGATTATTGTTAAAACATTGAATTTTTGCAAAAATAGAATAAAAACTTTAAAAATCAAACGAAATTATTATACCTATTTCAAATGCAATTCATTTAGAATAATTGGTTTTGAAAAATCTTTTAATCTTTTTATCGCGAACAAGCAAACGCTTATGTTTTTCTTAAAATAAATAATATCACATCAAAGTTTATTATATTGAAAATTGATACGGTGCACGAATGAATATGAAAATTGAATTAGTTGAATTCCTTAATATTATCTGGATCATAAAATAGTTCTTAAATCACTCTCACTATCTTCTGTATAATAGAAACAAGAAGAATCAGCTTTTTTTTGCCTTATTTCTAATCTATACGAATGAAAAAAAATGATAAATTTTGCTCAATTCATAAATAAGTCAACATCTTCAACCTGGCAACTGACCCCCAAAACTGACACCACTAGGATGGCTAGTATTTCGTGATACAATAGGCATCATCGGAAGGGATTTGAGCCCTGTAAGGAGGCTGATGATGTCTAAAGAGGCCAAGCGTTACACTCCAAGATTCAAGTTTCAAGTGGTCATGGAGACTTTCAAGAGCTCGAAACCCATAGGACAGATTGCCAAGGCTTACGGAGTCCATCCGATCACCATCCACAAATGGAAGAGGGAATTTATAGAGAAAGGGCCTGAACTTTTTGGACAGAAGACAACGATTCATGAGTACGAGAAGAAAATGAGAGAGCTTGAGCGTCTTATCGGTCAGAAGGAAGTGGAGATAGCCCTTTTAAAAAACTTCTTGGCCGGGGCCTCACCAGAGAGGAGAAGATAGAGCTTGTTAGGGGCCATAAGGATATTTATGGTCTCAATTGTGTGTTGAAGGCCCTGGGCGTATCCAAGAACAGCTGGTACTACTCCCAGCAGAGACGATCGTATGAAGAAAACTATATTCATCTGGGGGAGCCGTTGTTAGAGATTGCCAGAGATCATCCGGAATATGGATATCGGAGGACTGCTGTAGAGCTTAAGGAGATAGGGCATCCGATAAACCGGAAGGTTGTGGCCAAGCTTCATAATTATTGGGGTTTATCCCTTATGAGAAGGGCTAAACGGCCTAAAAAGAGCGCTGTGCGGGCACTCCTTCAAGAAGCAGGTCCTCTGATCAATCTCGTAGACCAGCTTAAAGAGATCGATGATTTTGAAGTGTTGTATGCGGATTTCACACAGATTCGGTATCAGAGAGGCCATGGGAAAGCCCAATGGATTCCAATCGTAGACCATAAGAGCAAGCTTGTTATGGGGCATGCTTTAGGTGAAAGCCCGAATACAGATCTGGCATTAGATGCCTGGTCTATGGTCCGTTCCTCATTTCGCCAGTTGGATCTGAGTATTGAAGGGACTATTGTTCACACCGATCAAGATGGAGTATTTACGGGACACAGGTGGCTGAGGGAGACCGTCTTAAAAGATAGAGTACGCGCGTCATTTTCAGAAGAGGGAGCTAAAGGCAATGTGTACATGGAATCGTTTATCGGCCGGTTCAAAGAGGAGAACAGATCGATATTATGGGAACAAGAGGATTTGCATTCTCTCTGGGAGATTGTGAAATCCAGAAC
>JAEORY010000706.1 GCA_016840645.1 Candidatus Borrarchaeota archaeon
AGGGCAACTCATCGTAACAGCTTTATGCGCAATAACATCTACAACATAGAACTTGAACCCTGGATGTAGTTTAGGATCAATAACAAGTCCAGCAGTGCAGAATGGATCTGCAAACATGCGATACATAGGATAGTTAAATGCACCTGGTTCAGTTTTATCAGCCGCAAATACAAGTATTGGTTCAGCAGGTCTTTCGTTAATTTCCATTTCAGCGACTCCAGGACCTTGACCTTTAATATTTCCAGAAAAGGCATCTGCCAGAAGATCTTGTCCAGCACCATAAAGCCCTATAGCCTTAGCGTTTTCAGCTAGTTTTATAAATATGTCCCACGCGAGTTCATGGATTTCAGGGGAATCTACGCCTTTAGTGTGTGTCATTAAGAGTTCAGTATCGTCCCCGGCATTATACACGCGGAAATCAATTATCAAGCCTTGATCTTGTGCCTTAGCTAGTTCTTGTTCAGCAATCAGCATATTTCCTTCGTAGGTCACAACATGACCTGGAACGGATCCGATATCTGCTTTGATGTTTGAAATCGTAACTTTCAAATTGAAACCTCCTTTTTTTTAGAAACCAAAATTTGGTTCTTATTCTCTATTATAAATTATAAAATATTATCTATCAATAAAATATCATAAAACATCATCTATTAGTATACAATTCATCTTGTAATTATCCTTCTGGTTAGCCAGATTTTTATTGGAATTACATTTGAAAGTAAAGCACCACTAACTCCTCTCATTTTGACTCTAAAAACCATCAGGCAAAAAGATTAATAGTAAGTGATAGTAACGACTCACGAATAACATTTGGAGGAATATAGTTAATGAGAAAGATGATTGCTGCAGGAAACTGGAAAATGAACAAAACTAATGCAGAAGCGATAGAAATAGTTACCAAATTAAACGAACTAATCGCTGATGTTAAGGGGGTTGAAGTTATTATTGGCCCACCATTTACCGCCTTATCAGACGTAATAAAAGTTGCAGGGCAAGTTAAGATAGCGGCTCAAAACATGCACTGGGAAGAAAAAGGAGCCTTTACAGGTGAAGTTTCACCAATCATGTTAAACGACCTAGGAGTAGGATATGTGATTTTAGGACACAGTGAAAGAAGAGCATACTTTGGAGAAACAAATGAAATGATAAACAAAAAGATCACATCCGCTTTGGCTCATGGATTGAAACCAATTCTTTGCGTAGGAGAGAAATTGGAAGATAGAGAAAATGGGAATACAGAAAATGTTGTAGAAGATCACATAAAAGGTGGACTAGAAGGTATTTCCAAAGAAGAACTTGCAAACGTGGTAATCGCGTATGAACCAGTTTGGGCAATCGGCACTGGAAAAACTGCAACGCCTGAACAAGCTGAGGAAGTTCATGCATTTATTAGAAAATTACTAACAGAAATGTACGACACAGAAGTGGCTGGAAAAACGACAATACTATATGGAGGTAGTGTGAAACCAGCAAACTCAAAAGCCCTATTCTCAAAAGAGAATATTGATGGGGGGTTAGTTGGTGGAGCAAGCCTAAAAGCAGAAGACTTTTCTACTATCGTGAAAAATGCACTTTGAGAGTTTTAAGACAACTTTAGCCGGATCTGGGCAAAATTGAGTGCCTTCGTCTTATTTTTTCTCACTTTCTTTTAATTACACAAGAAAACTCCAGGCACCAGCGGCAGAAGAATGAATCACGTTGTCCTTAAATAAATGCGTGCAGATAAATAGTGAATTCTGTCGCTAAATGGTTAATCAAAAAGAAGGCTGACTGAGAAATGGTGGCAACATTAGAATTAGTGGAAAAACAAATAGAAATCAATACCAAAGAAGAAAGACGCAATAGAAGTAGAATGTTTTTTCTCATTAGATTAGAAAAATGCAATGAATGTCACTTCATAGAAGAGTCGGGGATAAAGGCTTTTCTTAACTGTGAGAAATGTATCCAAGAGGCATTAGAAAGTTCGGGGTTCAATTCAACAATAAAACAGCTTGATATAAGCCAATATAAGATAATTCGTAGAGACACGGCTGATAAAAACAGAAATGTAGAATTGCCAAATGACCATAAAGAGAAAAGAAAGACACATGCAGAAAGAACAACTATGTATGAAACATGGATAATTGATCAAATAGGTTCCGGAAATCATAAGATTATAGATGCCGCTCAACATGGCTCTTTATTCTCTCAAAAGATTAAAACTGCCTTTTTGGATGTAGCGTTTAAAAATTTGGAAGAGAAAAACGTATTAACAAGAGATATGGTCACAGGAAACTATCGCCTAGTTGGCGAAAAGAACAAACCTGAAGTTTACGAGACGAATTGGAATTATTATGTTTCTTATGCTGGAGTAACCGATGTCAATTCAACAGAATACACCCATAAGAAGTTCAAAACGCTGGAGGATGCTTTAACATTTGTGAAAGCACGAAATTTGTCGAATTATTATGTTCAAAGAAGAGAGACCTTGGAAGAACAGAATAATACTGTAAAGGATTAATCTGTTTATTTTAAGATTTTGAAATGTTTTAACAAGTCTATAGTTTTACGTGACATCAATTTATCGTGTTTTTCAAACAATGCAAGCAA
>JAEORY010000065.1 GCA_016840645.1 Candidatus Borrarchaeota archaeon
ATTGCTATACAGCTAGATTAGTTTTCATATTATAAAGTTATTATTGCGATATTTTCAATTTTTTTATAATATTTTAAGATACTTATACTATTGATAATTATAAAAATGCGATATTCTTAAAAAAAGAAGTCAGTAAGAAAACCTGTAATATCCGAATTTTTCTCAAAAAAATTGGTCTTCTAATTTTTGATTCACTGCACAAGCATGAGGTAGCTTACTCTTCGAAGCTGTATGTTCTTATTTTTACTACTACGAACTCTCCTTTGTCTTTTGAAAAAATGCCGTTGAGATAGTTCTTATCAACTAGAATTTGTATTATACTCTCTGCTTCTTCTGCTGAAATTCCGAATTCTGCAGCGATTTCGCTAAATTTAACTCGTTTCTTGTCTTCGTCGCCTATATAATCTAAGATCTGATAATCAAGTTTATCTTTAATCACGTTGTTTTCATTGAGTTCTATTTTGCAGTTAGGACAACGATCATTTGCTCGAACATACCCTAAGTAAAGGTCTTTGTGACCATACACCTTGCAATAAGGACATCTGATATATTCCTCACCAGACTGGATATCGAGCCCACAAATGATGCACTTCACTCTCTTTTGACCACAATTTGGACACTCATCAGCTTCTTCAGGAATAACGAAACCGCATTTCACGCATGATGTCTGTCTCTCATACATTTTCGCCTCAGCTTCTCTTGATCGAAGATATTCAATTGGTAAAATATCTTTATAGTCTTTGGCAAGTGTCGAAAACACCATTGAAGCATCAGCATATTTGCCGGCTTCCATCGACTCATCTGCAGTAAGTAATGAAGTAATTGCAGTTAAATATCTTTCAGCCACGCTTTGCTTTTCCCTATCTTTTGCCTTTGTGAAAAGCGTAACAGCTTTACGAACATTGTTCAAGGCTTCTTTGAAGTTCTTTTTCATTAACAATTCGACAGCATAATCAAAATACATTTTACCTGCTGTTTCGTATGTTTCGGCAAGTCTATAGGCCCTTTCAGCAAGAACATAAGATTTTACCCGTCGATATTTTTCCCCTAAGTTGAACCATAGTTCAACAGCTTTTTCCAAGCTGATTTTTTCTTCAACCAGTTTTGCGAGGTCTATATACATAGACTCTGCAACAAGACATGTTTCAGCAGCCTCTTCTATTTTTCCTACTTTAATAAAGTCTCGTACTGCAGTTTCATAATCTCTTCCTTCTCTAGCTGTTTCAGCGCTTTTTAATCTGCGTCTCTTACGACTGTAAACAATACCCGCTAAACAAATGACCGCAAGCAACCCACCCATCCCGACCAATAGTTCAGTTTCTGGAAGTGCTGGTTGAATAGTTATTACAAAACTCCTACTAGCGCTCACAAAACCATTTTTCTCAGCGGTTATTATGCACAAGTAGGTTGCAGTGTCAATATTACTAGTATCAATTTCTGTTTCGTAAATTCCTCCCCCCAAATCTTCTAAAGTGACCCAAGTTTTATTCCCAATATTTATTATAACAGTAACTCCTTCAACGCCCTTTTCTGATGCATCTGTTATGTTTGTTGAAATCTTAATAATTGCACCTTGCCTGAAAACACTACTCGCTAAAGTAAGGAGAATGTATAAGCGATTTTCTGGTGTGGTATCACCATCTCCACCGCCACTACTACCGCCACTACTACCGCCACCACCATCGCCACCACCACCACCACCGCCACCAGATTTAGCAACCGTATAGGCATATGTGGCATTTGTGACGATTAGATCATTTCCAGCGCTATCGAATATATGGAAGAAATATACAACATCTGTTCCTGCATCTTGTGCGGGGATTGTTCCGCTGTATGAGTTACCGTATTGCATAAGTATTGAGGTTTGGGGTTGTCCGTCTGTTGTATAGTTAAGATAGACCGCATTAATTGAAAGATCGATAGGATCTGGGATAGTTATCGTGACATCATCGTTATCGTCTGGATTAGAAACGGATAGTTGTGGTTGAAATCCTCCAGGAAGTTCAGGATCAGTATTATCTACCCGTAGAAAAATGGTGTTAACGCTAAATTGATTAGAAGTATCATTAACCCACAATGTGATGTTGAGAATGTCGCCAGTTACCCATGGAAAAGTAGTATCGAGATTATAATTTACAGAATCAATATTACCAGTTAATGTACCTTCATCGTATTTAGTACCATTAACCAAGACCCTGTAATATGAGAGTGCGGTATCATCAGAACAGTCCCATGTCAAAGTCTTGATATTATTCACCCACGACCCATTAGCCGGCGGGGCGATGTAATTTATAACAGGGAGATAAGTTATGTAAAATCTTAGGTAAGTTGTGTTAGTGTGTCCAAGTGAATCGTTAGCATAAATTGTTAAATCGTGCCATCCTTCTGAAAGCGTAGTTTGAATATCCCAGGGATCTAAAAGCGTATTATTTGGAGTTCCATCCCAGTTGTATAATACAATTGCAAGATTTAGATCTGAAATAGTTAAATCAATTAATGTTCCTCCGCTGATCGTTGTATCATTATTAGGACTGTTAAGCACAACTTGTGGCTCATTAAGATCAAAATCATATTGTAGGTGAAGTATCGCCCAATTTCCAGCAGTGTCATTTGCATATATATATAAGTCATGTATACCCTCGGTCATTCCCGCAGTGGGAATATCATTACTTGGATCAGTTATTGTTTCATTTAATGGAGCGTTATCCCAATTGTAAAAGGCTTGGAATCCTCCTGGATGATTAGGATCAAAAATCTCTAAATTAATTTTTGTTCCTGGCTCAATTAGAGAATTATTGGCAGGATTGTTAAGAGTAATAATCGGCAGGGTTTTGTCAACTTCGAAAAATTGATACGAATAGGTTGTATGGCCTGATGTGTCGTTTACCCAGAAATCTACTCTATAGACTCCATCAGAATAGCCAGAAATATCAATTATTCTATTTATTGGATCAGTATAATTTGTGTCACCTTGAACGATTGATAAATCAGTTGAATTAACTACTCTAAACCACGCGTAATCGAAGTAAGCGTCTGAGTAATCTATGTCGACAGTTAATGAATCAGCGTTAGTACTTGTATTATTTGTAAATTGCGTCCAAGGTTCTGTTACAGCAGGGAAAAGATTATCTACAACGAAAACATATACTGTAGAATTAAAATTGCTGTTCGTGTCATTAGCAAAAATATACAAATAATTAGGACCTTCTAGAAGTGTAACTGGAATTATAATTTGCCATGGGGCTGAGAAAGTCGTATTGGTACCACCATTCCAATTATACCATGTTAAATTGAGACCACTAAAATTATCTTGAACGTCTAGATCAATGATATCGTTATGCTCAACATATGAATTGTTGACTGGTGATTCCAAAGTAATAGTTGGAGGAAGACTATCAACGCCCAGTCTAATATAAAGCGTTCTTTCATATCCTAAAGTATCATTCGCCCATAATGTGAAATTATACCACTTTCCTTCTTCTAATTCGTCCCAGATATATAAGAAGTTTATAATCGGTCCACTTGCAGAATTTTCAAGGGTATCATTACGCCATAACTCCCATCTATCAACCCCGGCTTCTTCATCTATAACTGTCCAATATAGATTGACAGCGGATGTAACCCAAGATCCATTTTGCGGTCCTGTATACGACAGGTTTGGGGGCTCATCATCATTAAAAGGGCCAAACCACCAATATAAACCAGCATTGTCGAACACGCTTGGATTAGCTGCATTTGAATCATTCGCATACCAATAGTATCTTATACTCTCATCCATGTGAACCGTAGAGACGTCTAAATCAACATACCAGGTTGTTGTAATGCCATCCTGTAGCGCTGTGTAATTGGCAAATGACCCTGTAACATTTGCACATAGGAACACCGACTCTATTCCTTCATTATCGGTTACTGTAGCATTAAATCGTACCACATTATCACTAGTCTGAGGTGTGGTGTCAGTGAGATAGTTAGAGTCATTTACGTGGACCAACTGAGGTGGCTCATCATCAATAATTGCGTTGAGCTGCCATTCGTTCCCTGCATTATCTTCCCTGATTTGATTGGGCACACTATCATTGGCATAAAAGAAGTAACTTATGATAGTGCCAGCACTGAGACCAGATATATCCAAGTCGTAATACCATACATCACCATCTTTAGTCATCGTTCGGTTGATGTAAGTACTCGTGCTGTTTTCACATAAGAACACGGAAACTACGTTCTCATTATCAGTTACTGTAGCGTTAATTCTTACAGTTGTATCAGAAGTAGTTAAAACAGAATCATTCACATCAGTACCTAGGTTATGGGCGATGACGGGGGGCTCATCATCGACGAAATAACCAAACCACCAGTATAAGCCGGTATTATCGAATCTGGTGGGGTTGACTGCGTTTGTATCATTCACGTACCAGTAGTATTGAATAATCTTTCCTGCACCAACTGAAGAAACATCTAGATCGAAATACCACGTTGTTGTAATTCCATCCTGAGTTGCTGTATAATTCGCAAAGGCTCCGGTAACATTTGCGCAGAGAAACACAGAGTCTATACCTTCATTATCTGTCACGGTAGCGTTAAATCGAACTACAGTATCACTTGTTTCTGGTGAGGTATCATTGAGATAGTTAGAATCATTTGCATGAATTAATTGTGGAGGCTCATTATCAACGAAATAACCAAACCACCAGTATAAACCGGTATTGTCGAATCTAGTGGGATTGGCTGCATTTGTATCATTCACAAACCAATAATATTGAATAATCTTTCCTGCACCAACTGAAGAAACATCCAGATCTACGTACCATGTGGTCGTAGCACCATCCTGAGATGCTGTATAATTCGCAAAGGCTCCAGTAACATTTGCGCAGAGAAACACGGAGTCTATGCCTTCATTATCGGTCACGGTAGCGTTAAATCGAACTACAGTATCACTTGTTTGAGGGTCTGTATCGTTGAGATAAGATGTATCGTTTAAGTGGACCAACTGAGGGGACTCATCATCGATTATTGCGTTGAGTTGCCATTCATTTCCACCATTATCTTCTCTGGTCTGATTTGGTACGCTGTCATTCGCAAAGAAGAAGTAGCTTATGATAGTACCTGCACTGAGACCAGATATATCCAAATCATAATACCATGTATTTCCATCTTGTATCATCGTCTGGTTGATATAGATACTCGTGCTGTTTTCACATAAGAACACGGAAACTACGTTTTCATTGTCAGATACAGTTGCATTAATCCTTACTATCGTATCCGAAGTAGTTAAAACAGAATCATTTACATCTGTAATTTGGCTATGGGTGATGATGGGTGGTTCATCGTCGGCTATTGCGTCAAATTGCCATTCAATTCCACCATTGTCTTCTCTGGTCTGATTTGGCACACTATCGTTAGCAAAGAAGAAATAACTTATAATCGTGCCAGCGCCGAGGCCGGATATATCTAAATCATAATACCAAACATCACCATCTTGAACCATCGTTCGATTGACGTAGACACTTGTGCTGTTCTCACATAAGAATGCAGCTATCACTCCTTCATTGTCAATTATCGTGGCGTTGATTCTTACTGTTGTGTCTGATGTAGTCAACAGCGAATCATTAGTGTCTGTTACGGGTGAATGGAAGATCAGAGGGGTTGTGTCATCATAAATAGGGCCAATTTGCCATTCATTTCCACCATTATCTTCTCTGGTCTGATTTGGTACGCTATCATTGGCAAAGAAGAAGTAATTTATGAAAATACCCGCACTTAGGCCAGATATATCTAAATCATAATACCATGTATTTCCGTCTTGAATCATCGTTCGGTTGATGTAAATACTCGTGCTATTCTCACATAAGAACACGGATACAACATTTTCATTGTCAGTGACTGTTGCGTTGATTCTTACTTTTGTGTCTGAGATGGTCAGAATTGAGTCGTTTACATCGGTGATTTGATCATGGGTGATGACAGGGGGCTTATCATCAACAAAATAACCAAACCACCAGTATAAACCAGTATTGTCGAATCTTGTTGGGTTAACTGAATTTGTATCATTCACATACCAGAAGTACTGAATAATTTCTCCAGCACGTACGTTAGAAACATCCAGATCAAAATACCACGTTGTCGTAGCACCATCCTGTATTGCTGTATAATTCGCAAAAACTCCGGTAACATTTGCGCAGAGAAACACGGAGTCTATACCTTCATTATCGGTCACGGTAGCATTGAACCTTACAGTTTTATCACTGGTCGTTGGCGTTGTGTCGTTGAGATAACTGGAGTCATTTACATGGACTAGCTGAGGAGGCTCATCATCAAAAATAGCGCTTAGTTGCCATTCAGTTCCACCATTATCTTCTCTGGTCTGATTTGGTACGCTATCGTTGGCATAAAAGAAGTAACTTATGATAGTCCCTGCACTGAGACCAGATATATCTAAATCATAATACCATACATTTCCATCTTGGGTCATCGTCTGGTTGATATAGATACTCGTACTGTTTTCACATAAAAATACAGAAACTACGTTACTCTCATCATCAGTCACTGTTGCATTAATTCTTACAGTTGTATCTGAGGTGGTCAAAACTGAGTCGTTTACATCTGAAACTTGGTTATGAACGATTATAGGACCTTCGTCATCTAAAATTGGTCCTAATTGCCATTCATTTCCTGTATTGTCTTCCCTACGCGGATTAAGCACACTATCGTTGGCATAGAAGTAGTAATTTATAATGGTGCCGGCACTAAGGCCTGAGATATCCAAATCGTAATACCAGATATTACCATCTTGAATCATCGTCCGGTTGAGGTAGACACTCGTGCTATTCTCACATAAGAATACCGATACTACATTTTCATCGTCAGTGACTGTTGCGTTGATTCTTACCTTTGTATCTGAAGTGGTCAAAATCGAGTCATTAACATCTGTACCCTGATTGTGAACAATAACAGGGGGTACGTTATCAACGAAATAGCCGAACCACCAGTATAAACCAGCATTATCGAATCTAGTGGGATTAGCAACATTTGTATCATTCACAAACCAGTAATATTGAATTATTTCTCCGGCTCTGACACTGGCAATATCCAAGTCGTAATACCATGTGTCGCCATCTTGTAAGGCTGTATAATTTGTGAAGGTGCCAGTCGCATTTGCACAGAGGAACACTGATTCTACACCTTCATTATCGGTAACGGTCGCATTGATTCTTATTACAGCATCACCAGTCTCGGGTGTAGTATCGTTAAGATAATTGGAGTCATTCGCATGAGTTAATTGTGGAGATTCATCATCAACAAAATAACCAAACCACCAGTACGATCCGCCATTATCATATCTGGTGGGATTGATCGCATTGGTATCATTCGCAAACCAATAATATTGAATTATTTCTCCGGCTCTGACACTGGCAATATCCAAGTCATAATACCATGTATCACCATCTTGTACCGCAGTGTAATTTGCGAATGAGCCAGTCGCATTTGCACAAAGGAATACTGATTCTACGCCGACATTATCTGAAACAGTAGCGTTAAACCTTACAATAATATCACTTGTTTGCGGAGTGGTGTCGTTAAGATAACTAGTGTCATTTGTATGGATTAAATCTGGCCCAGATAAATCGGCAATTACAATTGAATAATTGGCTCCACCATTGTCTTGTATTTGCCAAACTCCTGCAGTGTCATTTGCATAAAAGAGCCACATAAAGATGTTACCAAGACTAATTGAGGATACATCCGTTATATTGAAATAGAAATTAGTAGTACCATTCGCAGGCATTGTATAATTCTGCCATGTTCCTGTTGCATTATGCGAGATGATTATTGTATCAACACCAGAAATTCCATCAGTAGCTTGTACGCTAATATTGAGGGTACTTGTAACTCCGAAATCTATTACTGTGGAATTCATATAAGCTGATGATTGCTCAAAAACAAGGTTAGGATTCTGATTGTCCACATAAACAAAAGTACTTGAGGAATTAGAAACTGGAGTTGTATTATTAACCCATAGAGTATAATTGTAGCAGAATCCATCTAAAAGTAATGTTGTATCATCTGATATGCTTACTGAATCACTTTGGCCTCCAGAAAGAGTACCTTCGTCGATAATTGTTCCGTTTCTATAGATTATATAATAATCCAAGTCTCCAGGAGTAGAAGAGAGATCCCAGTCAAAAATCTGTAAACCAGAAACCCAACTATTGTTTTCTGGCGGCGAAATATAATCAATGTTGACTGGATCAACAATAAAGGAATAATATTGGCCAATATTATCATTAACTGCATGTACTCCGAGTGTGGTATTGTAATAGAAATAATATTCGATATATACCTTAGCGTCCTGTCCAGGAATTGTACCAGAATAGATGTTGTCTCCATAATGACTAGTCATAATTGTCGAATCATTGTGAGTTGTCCAATCTCCATTAATCGAATAGACTAAAATCACAGTATCGATATCGAGGTTATTAGAAATAGTCGCATTAATGCGGATATCTTCATCGGGGATTGGAACGTTCGGCACTCTTTGTGTAGCAGGATTATGACTAAAACTCGCCCTTAAAATATCTACAGAAAAGAATATGGCTTCTTCGTCACTTAAAGCACATGTGACTCCAGAAGTGGTATTACCAAATGCCTCAATTTGATAGAGAGAACCATCTTCCCAATTGCTAATATTTAATTCAGTAGCATATGTTGGGCTTTCAAGAATCGTATTATCTATTACAATCGACCCTTCTGCGCCTGATGTTTCGTTTATTACACGATACCAAATTGTATCTATAACAGAATCCGGATCAATGCAATCAATAGCAACCCATAAAGTATTATAATGGAAGGAATTATTTAACGGATCTGCCCACTCAAGTTCAATAGGTGTTTCTTCAACTTCATCAGCTGGATTTATTATAGATGATTGCGTATCTTGAGTGTCTTGCAAACTTTGAGAGATAAATGATGAGACATCTAGAAGCCCAGAATACAGAAGATAAGAGTTATCTGAATTTTTTATTTTTACATTTACATCGCACAAATCAGAGCGACCAAAAGTGTCTAACGTCTTCACTAGAATTTTTTGGTCACCGTCAGAAAGGCTATTAGTATTCCAAGTGAAAGCATATTTCCCGAAATAGTCGTCACCATCCTCTTGTTCCATCAAACTCCACGAAACACCTTCGTCAAAACTAACCTTGACGTAGCAAAGCGGATGTCTAGATTCTACTTCTGCTTCAATTTCTAAGGTTCCAGAGACCGATTGGTTGTTTTGCGGATTGAACACATTTATTTGGGGGGGCATTCCACTAACAACTACAAAAATCGCCATTCCACTTAGAAGCAGCACTAATGACAGAGTTACAATCCTAAGTTTTGTAAATCTCATTTTTTTCCTATGTTTTAGACGAAAACGTTGGAATGAATGATTAAATGAATGTAAAAAACCTATGGCGACAGAGGGGGCAATAATCCAACAAGCTAATGAGAGAATTGGGAAATAAGTTAACATTTTCATTATTGAAGGGCTTAAACTAAATGATGATGGCAAAAGACAAATTAAAAAATACTTTACCAGCCAATATGATCCCATCTCCAAATGTGAGGGATCCATCTGTAAAAGAGTTATCAAGTCATGCCCCCAATATAAACTAAAGCGCTTTAATTTCTTTCAGTTCGACTTTTCTCTCTTCTCAAAGACTTTATTTATATAATTATGTTTTTTATAAAAATACATCAAAAACTTGAGCCAAAAAAAAAGATTTTATTTGACCTAGAGAAGTCAAATTATGACCTCTCATCAACTAATTACTCTTGCTCCTCACGGATCAAGCCCCGTCCGAGAGGGCGGGGTAGTTGACGTTGAGTCACTTTAAGTGAACTACCACCCTACAATAGGCTGGCTTCCTGAATCATCCATTCCCCAACGGGACATGTCAAACAGGCTCGACGGGCAGTTCCTGCCCTGAACATGATGTGAATGTGAGAACTGGCGCGTGTTACCTCAGCTCATTTCTACTTATGATCTATGCAAAACCGTATTTAAAGGTTAGGGAGTATCGTGAAAGTGAACAACGTAACGTAATTCATCCCTCAACAAGTTGAAGGGTCTTCCTGCGAAATTAAATAAATAAGAATTAGCTATAATCAAAAGATAAGATATAATAAATTAAATGGCGCTATAGAAAGAGGGAGATAATTTCATATTAAAATCTACTATTTTATGATAAGTTTCGACAAGACGGTTGTAGTGAATACAAATGGGGATTCTCGGTAAATTCAAGAGATTCATTCAACAATCTAAGGACAAATCCACCACAGATTTGTTTAATAATCTACTAACCGTCCTTTCGAATCCTGAAGATGAGTTTGTCTATGTCAGGACATTATCTTTAGTGGATGAGAGTCACCCAGATCCAATTAAAGATTCAATTGTCGAGAATCTAAAACTACACTTGAAAGTCATAAGCGGCGAAGTTGAGCAAGAGGAAATTTTAGATGTTCTTTTTCAACTTAGCCAATCATGGGATTTACTTTCATATGACTTGGATAACAAAGGAATGCATAAAGAAGCAAAAATTGCAGAAATGTTTAAACATCTTACAGCAAATGTTATTGAGGTTCTAACACTCCAAAAAAATACTCCATTCCGCTTAGCCAGATGTGCAGAAATTGCTGAAGAATTTTTTGAAAAGGATCTTTTGAAAAGTTTCTGTTACACAACCGGAGTTTCTTTTCTTCAGTTTTCATCTCTAGTCAATGATGATATTACCAAAAAGAACTTCTTAGAAGAAGCAACTCACTATCACAAACTTGCTATAAGCCTATCTGAAGATATTGATGAAGCCTATGCACTGAACTCTAATAGCCTTGGAATCATTTTTCTTCAATTAAGCGAATTAGAGATGGATAAAACCAAAAAAAGAGATCTTGTACAGGACGCAATTAAAAGTCTTAAAGAAGCGCTAGATGCAGTACTATTACTTTCCGATATAGAAAAAATCGAAGATTTCTCACTTTCAGTCGTCCATGCTTATACAAAACTTATTGCCCTTGATGTGAATCTAAATATAAAGAAAGAAGCTTATCAGGAAATGATTAAGTATTATCACAAAGCTCTTGATATTGCACAAGAAAAAAACAAAGTAAGCGAACAAATAGAATATGACTATTCTATAGGGTCAATTTTTCTCTATTTAGCAGGCATTGAAGCAGATATAAAGAAAAGAACTGGGTATATATCCGAAGCTGAGTTGTATTTTCAGAGAGTTACCGAAATTGCTCAGAAGAATAAACATCTTGAAGGACTTCAAGATTATCTCAAAGGTCTGGAAGAGTTTGGCTATTCCTTGTTTTTAGAAATCGTCGAAACTGAGCCTACTATTGAAGGAAAGAAAATTTTGCTCGAAAAACTCATTCGAATCCGAGAAAACACATTTCAAGTCAATTCAGAGTTAAAACCAAGTAACAAAAGAGAATTACTGCAAGAAAGTAAGACAATTAGTGAAATGTACGAAAAACTGACTAATATGTACTTAAACCTTAGTGCTAAGAGCATGATGCTAAGAAAGGCAGTAAGATTTCAGTCAAAATCGTTAGAATATTCTCTGAGTTTGAAAGACATAACTGAAGTTAGAAATAGAAGTAATGCTCTTTCAACTCAATTAGAGTGGTTGATAACAGTAGAATCAGATATTTCAGTAATGCAAGATCTTTTGATGAGCGCTTTTAAAATATTTCAAAACCTTCTGAAAATAATTAACGCAATAAATGATGAAATTGTAGAAGAAGTTAGTTACTGTACTTTAGCATTGCTTTTAAGCGTATTTGCTGAAAATGAGCCAGATTCTAAAGAAAAAAACTCTAAATTAACTAGCGCCTTGAACTTTTCCTCTGAAGGATTGAAGAAAGCGATAGAAAACAAAAATGCACAAGGAATTGCGCGCAATTACTATGTAATGGGAATCATTTTAACCAATATTTTATCTTACACTGATCGGCAACAAAAAGAAAATCTCTACATCAAGGCAAAAAACTGTCTCTATGAGTCATTAAAACTATCTTTTTCGATGAAGGATGATAATCTTTCGAAAAAATGCTATAAAGTTCTCGGTAGATTGTCAATGAGTTTCAGCAAAGTGTCTGAGGGTCAAGAAAAAATTGAAATCATGGAAGAAGCTTTAGGTTACTGGGATAAGGCATTAGAAATAGCATTGAAATTGAATGATTTCGTTTCATTACCTCTGTACTCATTTGCAGCAGGGAAATGCTGGTTCGAGTATTCTAAGTTAGAAAACGACCCTAGAATACAGAGTAATTTTTGTTCAAATGCCTTACAAAAATTTGATGAGACGATCAAATATAGTAGAAGGTTGGGAAATACTGATATGATGCTTAAAGCCAGTGAAAATATGTTAGATGTAATGGCTTTTGAAAATAAGTTGTTATTAGAGACTAAAACTCAGATTCGAACCTTTAAAATAGATTAATGAACTATTCTTCTTAGAAGTAAGTGGTTTACGCAACCATATTAGAAAAAAAATCTATTTTTTGATTACTGCTCTATACTGTTCAAGCAGCAATCAAAAAATCTGTTTCATGTGTAAAGTTGTTCGGGAGGTTTATTTACTCCAAAAATTCTGATAAATTCTTTATGCACGTAGAGTGGCTTAAATTCATACATTATCAGATTCCAATCGATCATTTCTCTAATGAAATATTTCATTTCAAGTTTAAATGAAATATCATCGTCCTCAAACCATCTTATATATGGCGCTGGGGGCAAAGAAATCATTTTTCATCACCTTCATTGTTTAAATTGCTTGAAATTGATATAAGTTGATATTAGTTGGATTGCAATATTATCTAATCATCATTTTTTCGAATTCTTCCATTTTATCTAATAAAGTA
>JAEORY010000707.1 GCA_016840645.1 Candidatus Borrarchaeota archaeon
CACAGAATGCCAAGTGGACGGGCTATCGGGTATTTCTCGATAATCTGCGACACACAGCCAAATGTAAAACGAAAGTTTCTCCCCCAGTAGGGAGTTAGGAGGACTCGCAGGAAGCCCCATCCGTCAGGGTGGGGTAGTTCACGTGGCTTATTCGATTAATAGTAAGATATTTGTCTTAGAAATCTTTATTTTTTGACTTTTGGGAATGTCAAGTGCTTCTATAGTTAATTTCTCCCAACATGGGTCTCCATAAGGGGAGTCTGAACCAAAAATCACTTGACTAGCGCCAATTTTTTCGATTAATTCTTCGAGATAAGCAGTTGGCAAGAAAGAGGTCTCAAAATATACATTTTTTTGCTGATATGCAAGTTCAAGTATTTCTCTAAAAGCAGAAGAAGAATTTGAATCATTGCTAGTGATACCGTAATGCGCCTTGTAACTATGACCCATAATGAAATTCACATTTGGAAATTTATGTACAATATTAGCAGATTTTATTGGATCTATGCCCTTCACAATCCCTGAAGTATGCATAAGAATCGGCATATCATAGTTTTCTGCTAGTTCAAATATAGGCATCATGTATGGCGCATCGATGTCAAGATTTTGAGCGCGTGGGTGTAGTTTTATGCCTCTTAATCCTAGTTCATTCACACAACGCTTCAACTCAGCGATTGCTAATGGGCTGTGTGGATCAAGTCTACAAAACCCTGTGAACTGCTCAGGGTGGTCGTTCATTAAATTAGCAATTAACATATTTGCTCTTTTGAAACAGTGCTCCTGATCCTTCATCCTTTCATTAAAAGGAAAAATAATAGCGTGGTCAATACCACACTGATCCATTTTTACAAGTAATATTTCGGCTGTTTGTCGAGTGCCATCGATATCATGGCCGATATGGCAGTGTGCATCAACATATGATAGTTCTGATGCATCGTCTAAGGTATCATTGTTCATTGTTATTCGAACTGAGTTATTATTCTACGAATTTTATACCTACTGATCCAAGTTGACCAAACGTTGCTCTAACATGATCTCCCGCTTGAACAGGAAGAGCTTTCGTTAAAGATCCTGATATCACTATTTCACCAGCTTTAAGAATGATATCATATTCTGAGAGTTTGTTGGCTAACCATGCTACAGATTCAGCGGGATTCCCTAAGACAGCAGCACCGGCAGCAGTTTCCACTACTTCACCGTTCTTTTCAAGAACAAGACCGAGATATCTCAAGTCGAGACCTGGTGTCGATACATCGGTAAGACCACCAGCACCAAAAATCACACGTCCTATACTTGCGCCATCTGCGATAGAGTCCTGTATTTTGATTCCCCAGCCCGCAAATCGGCTATCAATTATTTCGATACTAGGCAATACACCCGCTGTGGCAGCCAGTACGTGTGCAGCAGTTACACCAGGACCTTGTAAATCATCCATTAAAACAAATGCGACTTCAGGTTCTGCCTTTGGTTCGATCAACTCTTTCATGGAAATAGTACCTTCACCAGCTATATTGGTGGACATAATGAATCCATAGTCGGGTTCGTCGATTCCGAGTAATTCTTGCATAGCCTTTGAGGTAAGTCCGATCTTTTTGCCGATAACCTTTTCTCCACGCGCTTTTTTCTTTTCAACAACTCGTAGGTGGATTTGATACGAATCCTGAATAGTTATGTCTTCAAACCTCTCAGTAAACAGTTTTAAGGGTTCCTTCATATCTTCTGCGTTGAGAACTTCATTAGCAAACATTTCGATTGTTGCTTCATCCATTTTACTTAATGCCTCCTTGTTTTCACATCATTTTTAGAATGAACTATACTAGTTTTGAATTAAGTTAATTATGAAACTGATTGCTTCATTGTAGTTTATGGAATATAAAGATGATATCTAGACTTTTAATAAGCGAAACAAAGCGAGCAAAGATTTAAATATTATTTTTGTGTGTTATAATTGTTTTTCTGCAAACTGCGGCAATGAACGTCCGAGTTTTGCCTGTAAATCTCCAGAAATTGAAATTGAGGACAGAAAAATGAAGAAAAAAAGTCTTTTGAAGTTTATATTTCTTTTTGTTATTTTCGTGCCCTTGCTTACAGCAACAATTAGTAACAATGTTTATGCCGCGGGTACATACGATTTATCGGGCTATGAAACAACAATTACAGTAAATCAAGATGCATCGTTAGACATCTCAGAACAAATAACATTCCGTTTTCTAAGTGGTGATTTCGGTTTTGCGTATCGTACGATCCCGTACCGTGGATTTGATGAGATTAAAAACATACAAGTCTATGGCGACAGTAGTGAAGCCTATATAGACTCTTCTGATGAAGAAGCAGGGACATTTTCCGTTGCTAAGGGTTTTGATGAGATTGAAATCACATGGTATTTTGAGCGGGTCTATGTCGGCTCACAACCCATTGAACGTATGTTTACTATCGCATACACTGTAACGAATGCAATGAGTTACGAAGACAATTACGATATAGTGGACTGGCAAGCAATTGGAAGTGATTGGGATGTACCAATCTACAATGTGCATATTCAGGTGATTCTTCCAAAAACATACAATACGGAAGATATACTGATACC
>JAEORY010000708.1 GCA_016840645.1 Candidatus Borrarchaeota archaeon
AATTCACATGTTACGCAAAGCATGCAATTGGAATTCCAATGTGGCATACCGTTTTTCTTTTCCGATATGTTGCCAATGGGACATTTTTTTATGCAAAGTCCACATTTATCGCATTCTTTGCTAGCCATGAAAGTTTTGCTGTACATAAGTTTTGCAAATGGTCTAGCCACTAGCATCCTTTCAAAACTGTACATTGCTGGGGTAGGAGGATCCAATGGTTCTACTTCTGGATTTTGCTCACTGTATCTGGAGATAAGTTCCTTCCCAAATGCCTCAGCTGAATCAAGCTCTATATCTGAAGGTGAGCCAGGGGAGAATAATACACCTCTTTTGACATACCCTATCCAATAGTCTTCACCGAAACTAGTAAAGTATCCAAGATCCTTTGAGCCTTTTCTTTGTAGAGATTTTCTAATCCAATTCCCACAATTTCCTTTGTGCGTGCCATGGGTAACAAATACAAAAGTAGGTTTATTAATCAGTCTATCCAGATTATTGACGAAATCCATGACTACAAATGGAGGTCTGAAAAAATAAGTCGGTGATCCAATTCCGATTATATCAAACTCTTCAAGTTTTGGCATATCATTCGCTGAAATATTGAAATGGGTAATCTCCCATTCAGAGGATTGTAGTCCTTTAGCTATCAGATCTGCCACCTTCTTTGTAGAGCCAGTCTGAGAAAACGAAGCAATCAATACTCTAGCCATGTTGTATGTTTTTCTTTTCATACAAATTACGCCAATGTATTGAAAATCACAAATTTATATCAATGTGGGATTAGCTATAAATAGCTGTGGATTAATTCAGCAGCCGCGCAAATAATAGGAAGCTTAAAATTTAAAATGTTGTCGACGGTTCGGGTATACAAGTGTTTGCTTTTGCCTGGCGGGATAACCCGGTCGTTAGGTCTTATTCTGTTTATACTCTTTAATTTCTACTCTTGTAACTACACTATTTGCGAAAGCTGTGCCATTGCAAATGGCGTTTACCTGATGTTACCGTAGGTAATCAATTATATTACAACACCAATTTTTATGGAATACCAGGTTGAGTTTTTAAAATCGCCGAAACGTAGATATTTTTCAATTGTACCTTCTAAAAGTATCCCAACTGTTTTATGCTTTAAAAAAAAGGCACCAAGCCCGATCCCAATTGATGGATAATATCCTGAGTTAAAATCTTTCCCAATTTTTACATCATTCTCATACTCAATAACTCTTTGAAGGATGAAAGCATTATTATATACTGTTTTCAAGTAACTATCTGTTTTTAAAGGGGATTTGTTCAAATGAAAGTTGAATTGCATTGGAATTCGTAACATGGATCCAGTAACTTTATTTGTACGAGTAGATTCACTGGATGACGACGCAAAATCAGGATATATTTCTCTTATTACCCAAAATCCAAAACCTGAAGTGAATGAAATATAGTCAAATGGCTTATAATGGATATTGGCCTCAAAATTTGTGAAGATTGGAAGAAACTCAAATTCGCCTTCAGATGAAATTAGATAGGATGGTATATAAGAAAAGGAATAGGAGAGTTGATTTGTGCTATTTTCTTGGCTAAATAGACTATTAGAAAACAGTGAAAATAGAATAAGCATAAAGAACTTTAGAGTATTCTTCATATTGTTGGGTTTTAGTTATGTCAGAATTAGTCTGAATAGACTAATCTGTACAAAAGGCATGCCGCCTTAAAACCTTAAATTTTTTATGCACGATAAGGGTTCGGGAAAACGATAAATTTGCGGAGGCACGTGCTTTTGCTTATCGATTTACCTGTTCCGGTATTCATACTATCTGTTATACTTAATGTTGACTTTTTTAGTTACTGCCTTAGATGCGAAAGTCGTGCCATTGCATATGACGTATACCTGGTGTTAGAGCCTGCTGTTTAATTAGTATGTATCATAAACTCGGTCCTGAAGACCATAATAGCTGAACCTATGAATAGAAGAATTGAAAGAATATACGAGATGTATAATGCTAGGTAACCATTTCTAATTGACGTATCCTTGGTACCGCGAATTAATTTGACCATGTTAACTAAATCAGCTTCATGTCGCCAAAACCAATAGATCTTGTAGCCATTATCTCTCAATCTTAGTTTTATCACATACCCTAGGAAATTTGCTAGTATGACTAGCATTATTGTTATTTCAGAATTCATTTTCACAATTGGCTCTAACGGTTCAGGTAAATATACGTAAGTGATTTCGAAGCTCTTACCTGTCAATTTACTCTGAGCCAAATTTGCGATTAGACATAAATATTATGCTTTAAACCAAGCCGTTAAATCGCAGATTTGGCGGAGCTGATTATAGGCACAAATGTTTCGTAAACCACTGAGCCACTTATGTTTTTTATACATTGTTACCTGCTGGCTATTGATTTAAAAATAATATTCAGTCAAAATTTTATTAAATTCTGTTGGATTATGTTTCCATGGGATATGGCCACATTTTTCTATAGTTTCAACTCTTGCCGTTGGAAATCTTTTAAGTAGTCCATTATTACTTTCGCCATAAACATCATTTTCACCATAAGTTATTATAATCGGATATTCTGGGTTATTGAATTC
>JAEORY010000709.1 GCA_016840645.1 Candidatus Borrarchaeota archaeon
CCATATACTGACATAACAGTTGAAAAGGTATTCAAATTCATTGAAGGATTATCCACATTCAAGATTGAAAAGAAACTGGTAGATATTCCTTCGGTTGTAATTTGGGATAGTATTGCAAACACTCTTTCTGTCAAAGAGAGAGAAACCGACGATCCAAATAGTGTCATTGGTTATAAGGCCAGACTATTATCAATCCTTATCCCAAAATACGTAGCAAAATGTGCTCAGAATAATATTTGTTTCTTAGCAGTCAACCAGCTGAGAGATGTTTTAAATATTGGACAATTTGCT
The DNA here is from genome assembly GCA_016840645.1 of Candidatus Borrarchaeota archaeon. The sequence goes on from JAEORY010000709.1 coordinate 292, forward strand.
CCACCTAAAGATTTAAAATTTATGTCTGCAAGCAAAGATATGCCAGGCGGAAACATCTTGAAATTCAATGCGTTTCAATTGGTTGAAATGAAAGTGAAATCTGCAATCGCTCCAGGAACAGCAGAGGATTCTGCAAAGTATGGCTTTGAGGGAGTTATTGTAAAATTAAAGTGTGTAAAGAATAAATTGTTTCCACCCAACATTGAAGTTGAAATGGTGGGATCATTCACATCTGGTTTTTCAAATTTCTGGACTAATTACAACTTCTTAAAACAAACTAAACGATTGAATAGTGGAGCTTGGAATTTTCTTGTTTCACTACCAGACAAAAAGTTTAGAACCAAAGATGCCCCTGAGTTATATACTACTGACGAGGATTTCAGAAAAGCATATGATGCAGCAGTTAAGGAAGCAATACAAACAGAAATTGTTGATAAATACAACCCTGAGGTCTAAACTAATCAGACATCAGTTTTAGAACAAAAAATAAATTAAGAGTTACGCAATGAGATATCTGAAAGGGAGAATCGAAAATGAGCGAGATGTCAAACACATTACAAGATTATATTGAAAATACTACAAAAGCAGTCGTTGACAAACCCGAAGTTGTCGAAGTATCTGTATCTGTTTCAACCAAAGCAATTATTGTTCAGATCCGTGTTGATCAGTCAGATTGCGGGAAAATCATAGGAAAGAAGGGAAGAACAATTGATGCCCTCAAGATCTTATGTCTAGCGATAAAAAATACTAACTACCCTGATGACTCAAGGAGAGTTATGCTAGAAGTCCTAGAAGATGAAAATTCGGATTTTTCATACTAATTAACAGGAGGAATTAAAGATGTTATCAAAAGAGTCTAAAATTAGAGTGCTAGAAAACTTCTACGCACTAGATTATGTTTTCTTTGGGAAATCAGTAGCCACCGTTGAAAGCTGCTGCCCCCTACTGAAAGAGGAATATCTTTCAATAAAAGGTGCATTGCTTTCAGTGTTTGTAGAGATGCTGAAACTTGTTAACCATAATCCAAACGCACTTGAGGAGCAAGTTGATTCAAAAGATCTCATGGCTTCCGCTAGAAATTCTGCGAAAACAGCTCGTGAAAATGCTCAACGCATTGTATCTACTGATAAATCAAGAGCTAACATCAAAGAAGCTCTTAAACAGATGATCAAAGAAGACAAAGACCTTGACATTTCAAAAATGATTGAAAGTCAAATTAGAACAAAGGCCTTTAGTCTTGCTGTTGATAATCTTTTACTTGCTCGTGTTGTTTCAGAATCAAAAGCATTTGATAAACTAAACGAGTGGGAAGGAACAATCATTGAAGATTCATACAAGATTCTTCGTGACAACCTAATCGAATCTGCTTATGAGATTCTTTACACAGAAGCTGAAGAAGATCCTACCGACAAATAAAGAAAGCGAGAATACATGGCACTGGCGAATGAATATGAGAAACTTTTACGTTATTTAGAAAAGCAGGACAAACCAAAAAGTGCCAGTGGTTCACCGAAGAAAAAGAAACCTCTGAGTAAAAAAGAATTAGCGTCTGAAAATACAAAGAAGCTTCTTGAAGAAGCTACAATAGATGACTTTGCTGATTTACCAACTGTTCATATAAACAAAGGAAATCAGTCAAAGTCATTTGATGTTCTAAAATTTGAATCAATGATGCGGAGTAAGCTTGTTGAAGAATATAAAACTCGACAGAGCTATGAACGACCTTATATATCAGTCAGCGAGTTGTATGTTTGTACACGACAGAACTACTATGTAAGAAAGAGATACCAGTCTGATATTAAGACACAATTCAGATTTGCTTATTTGTATTTAATACAAAAAGTTGGAAATCTTATTCATAGTATATTCCAGGATCTTTATAATTTTGATGAAATAGAGAAAAGCGTTGTCAGTGAAAAGTTTAAAGTGAAAGGAAGACTTGATGCTGTTAAAGGTAAAGTTTTATATGAGATCAAAAGCATTGATGCTTCAAAATTCAAAGGTACTTATGAAAAGGTACATTTATTTCAGGGAGTGATTTATGCTTATATTTTAAAAACTGAATATGATTATGACATTGATAACATCACAATCATTTATGTTTTCAGAGATTTAAAAACAATCAAAGCATTTGATGTAGAAATTGATATGAAATTAGCTGAGTCATTTCTGACAAGGGCACCCATTTTATTGTCAGCATTGGAAAGTAATATTGTTCCTGAAACAATCGGAGCTACCAAGGAACAATGTAAATGGTGTCCGTATAAAAAATTCTGTGAGGATGATGGTTTTGAT
>JAEORY010000710.1 GCA_016840645.1 Candidatus Borrarchaeota archaeon
CAGCTGTGTTCTATTCATTGTCATTTCTCACCCGGCGGCGACGTCGATGGTACCAACGGGTAGGTAAGGATTCGCCTTTTACAGAGACATACCATTTTCCTCGGTTCTCGCAAACATAGCTGCCATCACGGAACGAATAATACTCAATGGATTCGCCGTTTAGCTCGCCTTTTATGTGTCTGGCGAATTCAAGATAATCCGTCCATGGGTCGAAATCCGAATACTCTGCATCAATAGGGAAGCATTGGTGCAGTTCCTGCGAAATAGGCCTGTCCAAACATATAGTGTAGTCATCAATCATATCCAGCATAAACAGATGACGATTTTCCAGGTCCCCATAGAGCTCAGGTTCGGAATTGCAGGGATCGGTGAAGTGGAAAGCGAAAGGTTTAAGTATTCTACGCGGTGTTACAACTTCGGTAGCTTCAGTATTTTCGGCGGCCATTGCGGTCTCCTATAGTGTTTTAGATGTGTTGGTGCGTGTGAATAACCAGGACGAACCGAGGCGTCCCACTGTCTGGTCAGGTACTTATGGTAGCTCGATCTCAAAGATATGCTGTCCTTTGACTCTCTTTGACGCATACCAGGTTTCACGGTACTCGCAAACAAAGCTGCCGTCACGGAACGAATAATACTCAATGGATTCGCCGTTTAGCTCGCCTTTTGAGTACTTAGTGTACTCCAGGTAGACCTCCCACGGATTGAAGACTGAGTAGATTTCATTAATCGGGAAATACTTGTTGAGCTCCTCTGCTATGGTTCTCTCCAGGTACATTGCACGGTCTTTGAGCATAGCCACTAAGCGTGGGTGGCTCTTCTCTAAGCGCTCTTCGTACGCAGATGCGTAATCGCAGGGATCTTCTTTGTGATAAGTAAAAGGTTTGATAAATGCACGGGGTTTGAGGACTTCAGTTGCGGTCGCCATTGCGGTCTCCTTTGGGATTTTGTGTGTAGATAACCTGAACGATTCATGAGGAATCGAAGCGAATAGTATCAAAAAGAACACAGGATGTCAATTAGTTTAGCAACTGTAACTACTGACGTGACGTTTGACGACGCGCGACGGGACGGAGCTTTCTGGGCACACCATATTCTGGGCATAGGGGTGAAATAGTCTAATTATTCGTTACAGTTCAATAGGTTAGGTCAATTTATACCACACCTAGTCCAAAGTTGTGGTATAAATTCGGTTAACTGCTTGATTTACAAAGTAAAATATAGGCCTAGGGCAGTACGAATTTGAATTGAGCTTTAAATTGCCTTCTGAATCAGATGATCCTGAAGTTTATGCTGATGCCTTGTATGGAGGCGGTTGTGATGACGCGCTGATCGGTATCGGTAAAAAAGGCTATATCGCTCTAGACTTTTCTCGCATGGCTAACACAAAAACTGAGGCTATGGAGTCTGCTATTCAAGATGTTTTGAAAGTAGTGCCAGGTGCCGCTCTTATCGACAGCTAAACATCAATGTGCTTATTTTTGAGGATAGATTAGTACCTAAGATGTAGGGATTGGATTAATTGTAGAAATCTAGATTCTATCTGACAGATTTTGCGAATGAATTTAGATGCAATCTGACGGCTTCCAGCAAGGAACAGACATAGACTCACCCATTGAGCCTAAATTCCAATCGCTTGAAATGCTTTGTCTGTGGGGATAAAGGTGAGCATTTTCTGCTAAGCTATACAAGGGTACTGACTTACTATTAAAGGGAATTGATTGATGATTGAACACCCTGAACATTTTTATGACCTTCTTTCATGGATGTTACTGGTATCTGTATTTGCAGCTTTCACAAATTTAGTACAAACAACCACGCTTGATCTTGGCAAAAAAGTGGGCAAGTCACTTGTTGAAAACGGAATCAGTCCGACAGGTTTGCAGGATGCCATAACTCCAAAATGGCAGGATAGAAATAATATTATTTCATGGGTATTGCTTGCTGTTTACCTTGGAGTCTGTATTTTCGTATTTAAGTGGTATATCGGACTCATAGTATTTTTGCTGACTTATTTCATTTTAGTTCCAGTTATATCACTCCTGCTAAAATCTTTTTCTATGGTTTCAAAAATAGAAAAATTGATTGTCAGTAGCCTTGTTAAAAAGGCAGAAACCTATGAAGCACAGGGCGATGATGTTCGAGCAGAGGCAGCAAAAAAACTCTCTATAGATTTAAATGAAATTGCCTCAAGGTAAAATCTTGTTGATTTAAATATGGAAGAATACGAAAGAAAAGCATCTCGTTTTTGGGGAGCCAGTACAGCAATAGCCATTATTGGTTATATAGTGCTTTTTTTCACGATTTTATATGGTGATATATCAGATAAACAGATTTCCATCATTGCAGTCTTGCTCGCAATCCCAGCGATATACAGTCTATGGCTACTTGTAATGTTCATTTCGGGTTCTGTTTGGGGAACACTTAGTAATCTCAACCCAATCGTGACAATAATAATTTTTATTATTTTCCCACCATTACTAATACCGTTCATTATTGGCTGGATTGCGTTGAGTAATGATGAGTAGCCTCACTATCGCAGTGGGGCTTTTTGTTTTGTACTGATAGTATGCAGTGACACTCCTGA
>JAEORY010000711.1 GCA_016840645.1 Candidatus Borrarchaeota archaeon
AGTTGCCGCCAGATGTGTCAAGAATAAACTTTTCAGTCCCAATATTGTGGTGGAATTGATAGCTAGTTTCTATCATGGGTTTGATAATTTCTGGACCAACTTCGAATTTTTAAAACAAACCAAGAGAATAAAGACCTCTGGTGCATGGTCAGAGTTGAATGGATACACTCAGAAGAAATTCCAGCGACCATCTGTCAAGGGTATGTATGAAAGTGATGAAGAATTCAGAAAAGTGTACGATGAGGCCGTAAAAGAGGCTATCCAAACAGAAATTATCGACAAATATGCTACAGATGTACCAGAAGATATTGAAATTGAAGAAGAAATCGAAGATACGGTAGCTGACGAAGGTATGCTGTAATCTATCGAATTATTCATATTTCTTAGAACAAAATTAAAATCGGAGAGGCTGTGAGAGCCAAAAAGGGAAACAAGATGCATAAGGAGAAAATGTAATGTCGAACGGAATGTCAGAACTTCTTAATGAATTTGTCTCAAATACCACAAAACAGCTTGTTGATAACCCTGATGAGGTGAGAGTACATGTTGCTGTTTCGACTAAAACAGTGATAGTTCAGATTCGTGTTGCTCAACAGGATTGTGGAAAGGTGATTGGGAAAAAAGGACGTACAATTGACGCTTTAAAGGTAATTGCTTTGGCAATTAAAAACACTCGTTTTCCAGAAGACTCAAGAAAGGTAAATCTTGAGATCCTGGAGGACGAAAAATCATCATTTAGTTATAACAGGGAAACGGGAGGATAAATTAAAATGTTATCTAAAGAATCCAAAATAAGAGTACTGGAAAACTTTTACGGATTAGACTATGTTCTATTTGGTAAACCTGTACAAAAAGTGGAAGCATGTTGCCCAGAACTGGCTAGCGAGTATGTTAAGGTGAAAGGTGCATTGCTATCAGTATTCATTGAGATGCTGAAACTTGTAGAACATAATCCAATCGACGTATTAGAAGAAGCGATCGATTCTTCACATCTGAGAGCCATGGCAAGAGAGAGTGCAGTGGTTGCCAGAGCTGTTAGTGAAGAACTGATAGTGACAGACAAGGGCAGAGCTGACATCAAGAGTTCTTTACAGGAAGAATTAAATGATGATCCTTCCCTTGATGTAGACAGTCTCGTTAAGGTAAAAATCCGAGAGAAAGCATTCTCACTGGCTGTAGACAATCTGCTGGTAGCGAGAACCCTAGAAGAATCGGATAATGTTACTGCTCTGGATGAATGGGAAGGGCGGATTGTTGAAGAAGCTTACAAGGTTCTAAGGGACAGTCTCGTAGAGTGTGCGATACTGATCCTTGATGATGACGACCTTAGCTAGTGAATATGAAGAACTTCTAAATTATTTAGAAAAAAATAAGAAATCTACCAAGCCGAAAAGTAAGCTTGACCTAAGTAGGCAAAAGGCGCAGACTAATACAAAAAAATTAATTGAGGAATGCTCAGAGCAAATAAACTCTGACATTCCTCAATATTCAACAAATACCTCAACCAAAGGTTTTGATGTTAAACGGTTTGAATCTTTGATGCGAGCTAAGTTGATCGACGAACATAAGAGATTACAAAGTTATGAAAGGCCGTATATTTCTGTTTCTGAATTATGTTCTTGTATTCGAAAGTCCTATTATTCTCGACTGAGATACCCGATTGATGTTAAGGAACAGTATAGGTTTGCTTATCTGTATCTGATCAATCAAGTAGGTGATCGAGTTCATGAAATCTTTCAGTCTATTTATGATTTCTCAGAGGTAGAAAAGACGGTTGTTAGCGAACACTACAGAGTTAAGGGGCGGGTAGATGCAATTAGGGAAAGATTTCTCTACGAATTAAAGACGATTGATGTTGAAAAATTCAAAGGAAAATACTTACGAGAACACTACCTTCAGGGGTTGATATATGCACACATTCTAAACAACGAATATAATTACAACATCAACATAATCACTATTGTCTATGTACTAAGGAATTTGAAATCAATAAGACCATATGACCTTCAGTATGACCCCAAAGTTGCAGAATCCCTCCTCCAAGTAGCTCTTACGCTACGATCTTCAATTGAAAAGAAAATAGTTCCCGATCCTATAAATTCGACAGAAGAACAATGTAGATTCTGTTTATATAAAAAATTTTGTAAAGAAGACGAATGCAAAAATGTTAACCGTGCGACAGATAGTAAGAAACAAAAAGAATCTGAAGCAGTTTTCTTGTTATAGGAGATATTAAAATGATAGTACTTTATCCTCTGATAACTTCTGAAGATATTTCCCCTACAGCACTTCCTGGTGTCTGTAAGATGCTTGAAAGATATCTTCTAATTTACAGAACAAATGATGTTATGGGTAAGATCAAAGGACAGACTAACGTCAACATTAAGGTGTCACCCTTCTCGGTGAAAGAAGGTGAGGAAATAGACGAGGAGATAACTGAACAAACAAGTCAGAGTTCCTCAGGAACCTTCCACGGTGGAGGAAAAGGTGGTGGAGGAAAAGGTAAGCCTACTGATGATATAGCATCTATGGGTGTAGGTGGATCAGGGCCTCCAAATGTCAAACTTAATTTCTTCATGGACG
>JAEORY010000712.1 GCA_016840645.1 Candidatus Borrarchaeota archaeon
CTATTCTCGCACAGATTTTTTCAATAAGCGAACCTCCAGGGTCATAGGTGTAAACCCGAAAGCGTTCCTCTCCCGAATATAGCCCCACCGCTATACAAAACCTGTTTGGCATCCAAGATACTGGACAACCATTAACAGAAAACTCTATACTTGAGTTCTCAGAAAGCGATGTTCCGTCAAAGGTAAATACTTTAAGCGCAGACCAGTTATCAGCTACGTCACTCAAAGCGATTCCAACAGCTAGATAGGTGCCAGTTGCATACCAGTCTAAGCCATGTCTTTGAACATCAACTTCAACCTCATAGGTACTCGTATACAATGGGCAAGAATAGGAATTTCCAAAAATACCATCTTGAACATCATACACAAGCAACGTATTGTTATTGTTTCTACCAACCGCCAAGCAAGTGCCAGTAGGATGCCAAGAAAGTGCATAAACCGTACCAACATCCTTACTATCCTTTTCTGTCAACTCTCCGGTAGTGTCATTAAAATAAAATGTCTTTAGCTCATCATCACCCGATTTTCCTACTGCAAGATAATAATCAGAAGGATGCCACTTAACACTATGAACATTTTTAGTGTCAAAATCAGCAGAAGCTGTTAAAGTAAGTGAAAGACTATGAAAATAATATATCTGCAATTCGCAACCACCATCCTGACCATTCGACGCGACGGCTAGATACTTATCATCGTAGGACCAGTCAATTGCATTTACCCTTTCTCCTATATCTACCTGATCAACTAAAGAAAGAACTCTGTAATGGTTTACAGAAGGCAAATCAAAGCTAGAGATGTTTGCCGGAAACTCAATAGTTCGACAAGAACAGGAACTGGTAATTTTTCCTGGACCAATTTTGAGTGGTGCTTTGAAAACAATATCCCCCGCAAGAGACAACACCCCTCCATTCAAAACAATATCACCAGATATTGGAAAAAATGCATCAAATGAACAGTTTGTTGTTGCATCTTCTAGCGTTAAACCATTCTCAAACACCGAAAAGCCCATCATTGTATTATCTGTATGAGAAGCTGGGAAAAAAGTTCTAAACTGTCTTGAAGAAGTAGTATTTGACCCAACAACTGTACAGTAAGAGTTGTGGAATAAAAATATCACACAAAAAAACGATACGACAAATAATTTGTTACACCTCATACAACTACTCTATAATAAATACCGATCCGGTAATTTGCTTTCCTTCAGCTATACTAACAAATGCATCATCACTTAGATACAACACACCTTCTGGGAAATTTATATTCTGATTTACCACAAGTTTTGTACCGGAGGAAAATTTTAAAGAAGAAAGTTGATTTCCCATAATCAATGATGCCTCTAACAGATTATTATAAACTAATGCCCCCTCAACAATAGTAAGTGCTGAACCAACAGAAATTTTACATGTACAGTCGTCGGATACTGAACTACCTCCCAAAGTGATCCCTTCAGTTATAATCGTATCTTCATCAACCTCTTGACTGTCAGAAGAGAAATAGCACTCTCCCTTGATAACCAGATTTCCCTTTTTCATAGCCATACCAGTAGAATTAGCGTGAAGCGAAGCAGAATGAAGGGTCAAGGAAGATGTCCCATCCTCAAACTCGATAAGGTTTTTTGAGAGCACAACCGTAGGATCATATACAAAAGTAAATCCTGGGTCAAATTTCCAAGATGCTTTTTGCAACACAGTGCTTGTCATTTTTGTTTGATACACAAACGAGGTGTCACCCTTCATGGTTAAACAGTCTTTAACTTGGAAAGAGCCAACGGTAAATGTAAAAATATCATCTTGGTTCCACACAACATTTTCAAATATGATAGAACTATCGTCGTCTAAACACCGTATATTATTTCCAGACACTCCCATCATCTTAAGATCACGCAATATAAGTTGGGAGCCTTTATCTACGATGATATCCCCTCCATTGGACAAATCTATTGTGTTGCCATGCCCATTGATAAAGGTCGTTCCTCCAAATGTCCAGGTTCCAATCAGATCAATTTTTGACCTGATATCTATAGAACCATAATCTCCCCCATCCCAGGCAACATCATCTGGCCACACCAAATCTTCATGACCTAACGTTAATTTGTTCCCACCTAAATCAAGTCTGCCTGAACCATTGAGAAGAACTCCTTTTGTAAACGAAATATCTTCCGCCAAACTTATTTTTCCGCCATTCATTATGATTAAGTTGGTTATATTTCCGTTCAGCTGCAATGTTAATTCTGCGTCGCTACCGTGCAAAATTACAAACCCTGCAACACTACCAGAACCACCCAGTAAGTTTCCAGAGCCATACACCGATATTGGAAGAAGAAAGGCTCCTTTTGACATATGAAGATACTCATTACCACTTAGATAAAAAGAGCTTGCACCATGTTGACTACCAAGATAATCAAACTCTACATTGCCAAACACTAAGTGTGTATTGTCGTAACAAAGAGTAACCCCATCTGCAAGAACAGTTTCAGGAAGGCCGGATGCAACCTTAAGAATCATATTAGGGAAAAGCCAATTGCTTGCCACATAGGTTTTTGAGGGACCGTAACGAATAAATCGAGCACCTTCTGATAGAGC
>JAEORY010000713.1 GCA_016840645.1 Candidatus Borrarchaeota archaeon
TAATAACTGGGAACCTGCTTCCGTCTTTTTTCTGAGCAGTAAATTCAATTATTCCAATATCTTCTCCGTTATATAATCTAGAAATGCTTTCTTTAAGCCTCTCATGATCTTCTTGAGCAATCACCTGAAAGGCATTGATCCCCCTATCAAAATCTTCTTGAGAATAACCAAAAATATCAAAAGCAACACGGTTAACAAAAGTGAGCTTTGCATACAAATCTATTTCAAAAACAGTTACTGGTAAGAGCACAGTCAACTCTCTGAACCGCCGTTCGCTTGTTGCTAGTGCTTCTTTGAATTTCTCGCGCAATTCTTCGGATATTTTCAAATTAGTAATACGTTGATGCAGTTCTACAAGCTCATTTATGAGTTGTTCTTTCGTTTTGTCCTCATAATTCATTTTGAGAGGCTCCTAGTGAATCAATAATTTATAAAAACACCGTTCTCATAAGATTGACTGGTTTTCATGTTTCTTTATCAGTGTATTCCTATATTTTTTGTCTGCACGGAGGTATAAATTTTTGTCGCTAACTTGTTTCTATACTATGCTCTATGAATATATTATGAAACGTCTAAGTTTTTCCTGCTCTCTGAATGGATTACGCTACATATTTAGCAATGATATCTCTAATTCAAAAAAGAAATTTTCATTACAAGAATTTGAATAATAAATGATGTTTTAATTTAGCTGAAAGTTGTCGGCAATCATATATTGCATAGAAAAGATGAATCACAGAAGCAAAAAAATAGAATACATACCCAAAAATTTGATCTAAATAAAATGTTTCATGAGGCTAATTTTCATGAAAGCATTGATCTTGTTCTTGTATAATCTTATGTAGTGTCTCACTAAATTCTTTAATGTCATATGGTTTGCCAACGACGCCACGAAATCCATATTTCTTGAAATTTGCCATTACAGGATCAGTAGAATACCCGCTTGAAACAATTGCCTTAACTTCAGGATCAATTTCAATTAATCTTTTAATTGCCTCTTTACCTCCCATCCCACCCTTTATAGTTAAATCCATAATGACAAGATCAAATGGCTCTTCTAATTCTTTCGCTTCTTTAAAAAGTGAAATCGCTTCTTCGCCATTTTTAGCAAAATCAGCTTGGTAACCTAGAATTGATAATATTTCATCTAAAGCGTCTCTAATGATTTCTTCATCATCCATAATCAGGATCTTCCCTTTGCCAGTAATAGGTTTTCTTTCTGCATTATTCATTGCATGAATCTGCGTTTTTGACGCAGGAATATAGAAATAGAATACTGTGCCTTTACCCATTTCTGATTCTACTGTTATATACCCATCATGATTTTTTATTATTGAATATGCAACAGTGAGCCCTAGACCACTCCCTTTTTGTTTCGTAGTAAAATAAGGATCAAATATCTTTGAAAGATATTCCTTTGGTATGCCGATTCCATGATCTCTTATAGTAAGTTTAATATAATTTCCCACGTTTAATGGTAATCCTGATTCAGATCCAACAGTAATATTATCTGCATGAATCTCAATTATCCCTCCCTCTGGCATAGCATGATCGGCATTGATTACTAAGTTGTGGATGACTTGACTGATCTGTCCTTCATCAACTTCAACTGACCAAAGTTCGTCTGACAGATAGAATCGGGATGAGACGTTTGTTCCACTCAAAGCAAACTTAACGGTATCTTTGAGGATTTCGAATAAGGATGTAATCTTTTTAATGGGTGCGCCGCCTCTTGAAAATGTAAGTAATTGCTGGGTCAGATCTTTCGCACGAATCGAGGCTTTTTCTGCCTCTGTCAAGCGCTTGGATACAACTTCATTTGATTTTGAAGCCATTTTCGCAACTGAAATGTTTGTTAGAATAGCAGTTAGGATATTATTAAAGTCATGTGCGATGCCACCAGCAAGAATTCCGATTGATTCAAGTTTTTCGAACTTTTGAAGTTCTTCTTCTAATAATCGCCTTTCGGTGATGTTACGAACGATGGCCCACAATCCCATTGGCTCATCAACTTTATTTTTGATAAGCCAGACTCTTACTGATGCTGGAAAGATCGTACTATCTTTCTTGATGTGTTCAATTTCAATTTCTTCAGTATATCCTTTTTTCAGTAATTGTTCATTTATGATTTTGTCAAGAAGCATTTGCCATTTATCAGGTATAAGATCTCGAAGTCTTAATTTATAAAGTTCTTCCTTAGTGTAGCCAAGCATATCTGCGAATGCTTGATTACATTCTATTATATCTCCTCCAATATATGCTGAAACAAGGCCATCAATGGATGACTCATACAAACCACGATAGCGCTCTTCTGACTTTTTGAGTTCCGCTTCCAATTCTTTGATTTTACTGATATCAGTCAGGACACCTTGAACAACGCGCGTTCCTTCCATTTCAATTGTAGTTACATTAAGTAAACAGGGAATTATTTTGCCATTTTTTGTTAGAACAGAAAATTCGTAAGACTCTGGTACCTGTTTTCCTTCAAGTCGTTTTAGATATCGATCTTTAACAAATTGCCTATGTTCGGGAATGATGTGTGGCATCGACTCTAAATCTATATTACGTATTTCCTGCTCTGAATA
>JAEORY010000714.1 GCA_016840645.1 Candidatus Borrarchaeota archaeon
TATTAAAAATCCTAGAAAAGAGTGCTCTTGAACCAATAATAAAAGTTCAGAACGAAGCAGTAAAGAGGATCGACAGTACAGCAGAAGCATCACTGGGTAACATGGAGGTTGTTTCAAATCAGTCACTTTCCAGAATCAAAAGTGTCGAAAAATCAGCAATATTAAACATCCAAAAAACACACTCGGATGGAGAGGAAAAACTAAAACAAGTAACAGAGAGCCACACAAACGCCTTCAACAATCTATTTTGGAATACCTATGCTTCTATCAGATTGCTCAACCAAGAGACTGAAAAATTTGGGAAATTAAAAGAGGAAGCTGGTAAACTTGAAACCCAGCTAAATACAGCGGCACTCCTCACCGGAATAATGAATAGTCCTCATGAAATCCTAAAACTGAATCCTCGAGAGGTAGCTATCATCGCCGACAGGTTGGACCTATATGTGTCCATGAAACACCCCGACCATAAGACAATGGCTCCAAAAGAGCTGTCCAACAAAGACTGGGGAATATCCTCGGTGTATCAAGCTAACTTTAGCTCGGTCTCTAAGTGGCTATCAACAGAACTATGGAAACTTGGAGGAAATTAAATGAGCTTCTCAAACTTTGACGATGCTTTAAAAAGACTAAAAGATGTAAGAGACGCTGCACTTCTCAGACAAGAAGTAATACGCTTAACCCATGAACTAGATGAGAAAGAAAAAACTCACCAACAAGAAGTCAAGAAACACGATGAACAGATCAAAAAACTACAGCGTATGTTATCCGAAAATGAAATACAATCAGAGCGCTTAAAGCGAAAACTAGTAAAATATAACAAACAAAATTACTCAATAGAAGAATTTGAAGAACTAGTGGAGCAACGATTCATTGATAAAGTAAATGATACAATCAACCAGAGAGTCAAAGAAAAAGTTGTAGATGAGCTTCCCAAGATCCTAAAATCGGAGGTTTCCAGATACCCCTATGAGTGCAGTGCACTAACCCGAAGCATCATAGATTCCTCTTCATTGGAAAAAATGAACAAGTTACTACAACAGAAGCACTCCTGGCCAGCATGGTTCAGAGGAGAAGTAGAAAAAGAAGCTGCAAAAATTGCACAAGGATACTACAATGACGAGTTTTGGAGGCAAGTACAGATAAAAGCAAGTGAGGAACTTGATAATCTAAAAAAGAAGGCATGGCCCGAGTACATAAACAGGAATATAACATCATTCCTTCAGCAAAATTTACAGATGCAGCTTCAAGATCTAACCACAGAGATAATAGTCACTTGCCTATCATGTGGAAACAACCATCAAGTATCCATAACTTCTGAAGATGTAGCCAAACTCATAACACGTGGCTTTATGGTATACACGTGCCCTCATTCTAAAGGATGGTTCAGACCTAAGATGAAAATAACACTCGCTGACCTCCTTCTAACAATAACCGCGGGAAGCAATAACGAGCCTGAACATCCACGAGCACATACTCAATTCTTTCGATATGTGAAAGCTGATCCAAATATGCATCATGAGAGGGAGGTAGAGTGAGTTCTCAGAGAGCAGAGATTGTTATTAAAAAATCAGTAGATATTGTACCTTTGAAAAACTGGGTTAGAAAAAACATGCCATTAGATTCAAGTCTCAGAGAACTAATTCTTCTAGAGGAAGATAAACTTACACCAGAGGACTTTTTATCCAAGATGAACACATTGCTTACGCTACTTGACATAGAATCAAAAAAGAGTGATAAATAATCGCAGACTAATGTCAATTATAAAGTTTTTAAATATGAAGTTCTCTATGGGCAGAGTAAAAATATGGTGTCTATATGAAGATTTATTTATTTTTTTTATAACTTGTCCTTTCCTTGAAATTCTTGCGTGCATTTTTGGCTCATTTAAGAGTACTATGCAAGTAGATGGTTGCGCCAGGCAGATTAAATAATTCATGATTTATTTGAGATGACCGGTCTCTTTAGCCATTCCTAAGCTTATTAAGGTGGTTCTCCCAGATAAATATTGAATTCTTATTAAATTTCTGACGATGTCTGAGTATCAAGGATTAACGTGAAAACGAGTTAAAACCATTTTACCCCCAATTATTGAATTCGCCTGCGCAGGCCGCCATTAACGCCTACCTATGCTTCATGGCTATGCTGGTGGTTGCTCATGTGGCGATACGGTGCCGTGAGCTTGGGTTGATGCGGAGAATAAAAACACTTCACGGCCTGAGACGGGGTGCAGCTGTCTTGAATGACCTGTTTCATCTAGAGAGGATAATAGATTTGTTTGCTCATGTTGCCGTTAATGGTTGAAGTTATGGGTAACAAAACTCGAGTAGTTGTGTATATGAAGCCCGATAATGGTCTTTGTCCTGGGTGCCTGATTTGTGGGTTGTTAAATTTCTAAACAGCCTAGCGTGCGTGGTACTAGCCAAAAGGATGAAAAAATGATATAGGTGGCGGTCAGTCGCCCGGTCTGATCTCCGATCGTAGGAAGAGCATGTAGGATGCCGCGAAGCAGACCACCAATCCTACAACGATCGTGGCAATGTTGGCCCAGTTCGCTGCCAGTGCCTCACCAAGGGTCA
>JAEORY010000715.1 GCA_016840645.1 Candidatus Borrarchaeota archaeon
AATTTCATATTTCCCTTATATTTTATTAGCTTTTTTATCACCATTGTTTGGTACCCCTATAATGGTTTTTATGAGTACGGCGCGAATGGAGAATAGGCCATGGCTGTATGCCATTATAGCAATTACAAAATCAGTTTTAGGCGTAATTTTGGGCATTTGGTTTGTATGGAGATTTAGATTAGGAGTCATTGGTAAATTAGGAGGACCAGTTGTTATAAGTATTATAATTATAATTATCTTGTTTTTTCAAAGAAGATTATCATTTGCTTTTAAATTTAATTATTGGCATAGTGCTATAAATTTTGGTAGCCCATTAGCATTGAGTTGGATATTTGATGGGATATTATCTATATATATTGTTAGTTTAATCATTAACTTAGCCGGCCTGGAAGAAGCGGCCATATTCCATATTGGTAAAAGAATAGGAATGCTATTACCAGGATTCTTTATTAATGCAATAGAAATAGCGTATATACCATTTCTATATAGAGAATTAAGTAACGGGAATATCAAAAAGATTGGAAAAATCAATACAGCATATATATTTTTTATTTCAGGATTTTCATGTCTATTAATGTTGTTATCAAGGCCTTTAATTTTGACGTTCGCAACAAATAAATACATTGAATCTATACCAGTTATGAGAGTGTTTTTTATTTGGGCTGTATTCAGATGTTTTTTAACATTACCTATGGTATACTTATATTATCAAAATAGAACAAAAATAGCAAGCATTATTAATATATTTTCGGCTGTCATTTCTGTGCCTTTGCTTTGGTTTTTATTTAATTTATATGGAATTGTTGGTGCAGCGTTATCCTTTCTAGCAATAATTGTTATTAAAGATATTTTATATTTTATAATTTCAAAAATACCATTAAAGTATGTAGTTTTTTATGAATAATAATTTATAGTAAGAAATAAAAAATGGTTTGAACTAGTTAAGGTAAGTTGTTTATTCTTAAACTTTAGTCATGACATGAATTAACAAGTATATAAAATGCTCACGTATTATTGAGGATAAATTTAAACAGTTTCTTCGGTTACTTTTGTTGGACCTTGTTGATACAAAATTTGATTGTGTAAATTAATGTTCGCAATTTAAGTTCTTTGAAAAGAGCAAAGGTCATCGTAAACTCCATTTCCCTTTAACCAAAAATTGGAGGATACCGATGACCTTGCCGAAGCAAGTTACACAGTTTTTCCACAAAAAGGTAGCGGAATTTTTATTTTCTGACGATCCCATCTTTGAGATGCTCAAATGGCTTCTTTCGGCATTCATGCAAGCAGAGTCAGAGACATTGGTTGGAGCAGAGAAAAACAAACACAGCAAGAACCGAAAGACTTATTTTTCAGGCTACAGACCAAGACGCTTTGATACCAGACTCGGCACGTTCTATCTTCTGGTTCCGAAATTGAGAAACGGTGGTTACATTCCCTTCTTCCTTCAGGAGAAAAAACGATCAGAGACGGCTCTGATCAGTCTGGTGCAGGAAGCTTATGTCAACGGTGTCTCAACACGGAAAGTGGAAAAGCTGGCCAAGGCCCTTGGCATTGAAGGGCTGTCTGCTACCCAAGTCTCTGAGATCACCAAAGGACTGAACCAGGAAGTCTCACAGTGGCGAAATCGTCCTTTGGAGGCTGTTTATCCTGTCCTTTGGGTCGATGCATTGTATGAGAAAATCCGTCAGGATGGCCGTATCATCTCCTCTGCAGTACTCATCATCCAGGGTCTGTCACAGGCAGGAAAACGAGAGATTTTAGCCTTAGAACCTATGTTTGAAGAATCCGAAGCCACCTGGACCTCTGTTCTGGGCAAACTGAAAGCCAGGGGATTGAAGGATGTCTGGTTGGTCATCTCAGACGCTCACAAAGGTATTCAGACCGCTGTCAGAAAAAGCTTTCTGGGAAGCCAGTGGCAGCGGTGTAAAGTCCACTTCATGAGAAATCTCTTGGCTCACATCCCTCATCGGGAGAAAAAACAATTTGCTGAGAAACTCAAACAAATCTGGCTCCAGCCCGATCTTGAGAGTGCACGTCGTCTGGCTTCCGGACTCATCGAAGAGTATGAGAACCGTTTTCCCGAAGCCATTGAATGCCTCCTTGAAGGGTTTGAAGACAGTCTGCAGTTCTATCACTTCCCGTTGTTCGATAAACGGAAGATCAGTTCAACGAACACCCTTGAGAGATTCAATAGAGAGATTCGTCGCCGAACAAGAGTCGTTGGTATCTTTCCGAGCCGAGATGCCTATATCCGACTGGTGACAACATATGTCCTTGAATACACCGAAGACTGGATCACAGGAAAAGCCTATTTTTCTCCAGAGTGCATTCTTGAGATGGAATCTGTTTTCAAAGAACATAAACGATTAGCAGCTTAAACAATCAAAGTTTGCGATGACAAAATTGCGAACAATACTTGACATGACCACAGGACACACGTATCGAAAAGCATCGTGTATAATGGGATGGCAGACATTAGATTGCGTTGCTAGTCAACCCATCATACCTCATGGGATCTACCCCCCAACCTCTCCCCCGCCATCGACCTCCCGAACGAGCCTGACTTTTTTA
>JAEORY010000716.1 GCA_016840645.1 Candidatus Borrarchaeota archaeon
TCACAGAATGCCAAGTGGACGGGCTATCGGGTATTTCTCGATAATCTGCGACACACAGCCAAATGTAAAACGAAAGTTTCTCCCCCAGTAGGGAGTTAGGAGGACTCGCAGGAAGCCCCATCCGTCAGGGTGGGGTAGTTCACTTAAGGAAAAAGAAATGACAGAACAGTTCAAAAGAGCGAGAAAGTCTTCAGAAAATTAAATGTTTGTAGGTTGAATGTAGCAATCAATGGCATTTAGGCGAAGAAGCTGTCTTAGAGTGAGTGCTAAGTCCTCTTCATTTAGTGCATCAACACGCGAATTTAATTCAGCAAAATTGACTAAATCTGTACGTAAAACAGATATAGCTTCGTCAACACCTTCTTCAGTGATTGTATCGTAGCTATTGATAAAAATCTGAACAGAAGCTGATTTTTTCTTTTTCTCATAAATTACTGCGCCTTCTTTGCCTACATGCCAGTAGAATTTCTCTTTCTCATCTAGAAGATATTTAACATCTCCAATATCTTCAACTTGTTGAAAGATTAGATCTTGGAAGTTCTTTAAAACTATGTCGCCGACTTCTGCAATTACAGCTTCCTCAAGAACATCCTTTTTGAACTCTTCAGCTAAACGGGCTTCTAGTTCAAATACTGTTTCTGTAAGGATAGTTCCAAACCTCTTGCTCTCTAATCCAACTAAAAGTACGCCGATAACGTGTGCTCCGTATCGAAAAACTAGGAAACTGTCTCCATAATTCATGGTCATCTCGTTTAAACCTGTTTCTACATCTGAAGGAAAAGTTGTTTCAACGACTTTAGAAACAGTCTCTACAAACCCACTGATTGTATCAGCATCTATAGATCCATTTTTTATCAATTCTTTCCAAACTAAAACCCGTTTTGTCCTTGAATGAAGAAAGAAGAATGATTGTAGCATATAATCCCTCATTGGTACATTGTTTAATATAATGCAATATATGGGATATTTAACTGTAAAAAGATTTCGTCTTTAGCAGAATTTTTAAATTGCTTTTGAAAAACGGTTTCCATCTATGAAGAGCACAAGATTTAACCGTCATTTTAAATAACTAATTCACTATTTTAAAAAAACTCAAACTCATGAAGGCAAAACATAAAACAACTAAATAGTGGTATAATTCACGCACTCTTTTAATTAAATGGGGTATCAATAGCATGGATACACGAATGGATGCACGAAAATGGATTTACGTGCTATTTGTAGTTGGTTTTATTCCTGCTGTTTGGGTTTTATTGCCAGGTATCCCTACAGGCGATGATACGAGTACTCACTTATTCTTTTCTATATTTATGATCAATGAACTAAAAATAGCAGGTCATATGCCCGCATGGTTTCCCTATTGGTATTGTGGTATCATTGCATTCCCGTTTTACGAGCCAGGATTTCCTTTAATTATTAATGATTTGCATTTATTCTCGGGGATAAATCCTTTCCTATCTTACAAGATGTTTGTATTTTTTTCCTATGGGTTAGTAAATTTTTCATTATATATTCTCGCACGTAGTTTTGAATTAGAGGAGAAAACTACAGCTATAACATTATTGTTCTTTCAACTTACGAATGGTTTCTTTTATCAAGTGATAAGAATTGGTGGGTCAACAACAGCAATTGGGTTATTCTTCTTGTGTATGTATGTAACGTTTTTGAAGAAGATGAAGGATGAAGTCTCACAAGAAAGCTACAAATCTACAATTCTGTCGGGAATTTTTCTTAGTGCAATTTTCCTTACTCATTATACCACTTTTTTGGCAGCAATTCTTTTATTCACGCTATTTCTATTGATCAACAGGAATATTTCAATATTGAAGCATATACTAGGCAGTTTTCTCATTTTCGTTGTTTTTTCGTCACCTATATTCGTTTTATTGATTCCGCAGTTGGGAATTGCGAGATTATCTTATTATCTACCCCCTGCATCACCTCTGTTTCTAGTTCTTAGAAGTTATCCTGCATTTATTATCGGGGGGGTAGGTCTAATTCGTCACTCCTTAGGTGACAAGAGACTCTTAAAACTTCCCTGGCAAATAGCTGTAGGCCTATTTGTGATAATAGCAGGACTTTTGTTATTCGTAAATGAATTATCTCTTTTAAACAGATTCGTTATTTGCGGAATGGTTGCTACGGTTTTAGGATTACTTATAATCGGCAAAAATGAGATGAATATTCCTCCAAAATTAGTTGAATTTGGAACAGTTTGGCTAATAGCATGTAGCATTATTTTTTTCGGTAGTCATTTACCATTAACTCCATACTGGCCTGAATTAGCGAATATTTTGATTCAGAGGAACTTATCCAATAGATTCGTTATTTACGGATCACCAATTGCTGCAATATTTGGAGGCGCAACTATTTCTCACAAGCTTAATTTCACATGGTCAAGAAATTGGAGAAAAGAACAGTTGTTACCATTTGTCATAATGAGTTTAGTTATTTCTACATCGATAGCGATATGGATCCCATCACTTCCTACTGGAAACGAAGTAATTCCACAGGGCATTATTGACTACTTCAATGAGCAAAATGATGAAGGCCGAATCCTTTTAGCTGG
>JAEORY010000717.1 GCA_016840645.1 Candidatus Borrarchaeota archaeon
ATATAAAATGTAATTCCCCCCTCAAATTTCTTCCTGAATCATTCAGGTTTTATGTTCTTCGAGTAAAAAGCAGAAACATCCCAATCATCCCAAAAATCAAGTTCGGGCCCCATGAAGCGAAAAAAGCATTTAAATAATTCACATATCCCAGGTTTTTAAAAATTCCGATCATGCCCCAATAAACTATAGCAATGATAACACTTAATCCAATACCAACAAGCGTTCCTTTCTTTCCCATTGAAAATGCAAAAGGAATCGCCAACAAAGTCATAATCAAACAGGCTAAAGGAAATGACAATTTGTAATTCAGGTCAACTTTGAAGCGTGTGGTGTCAAAATTCCTTTCTTCAATATCATCAATATACTGTTTCAATTCTTGATAATTCATCTGATCAGGAGCCTTCCATTCACGAACGAAATGGTTTTTTGTTTCTCCAATAAAAAGAGACATGCTTTCGAATCGCTCGAACTCCACAGGCTCACGCTTTATAAATTCCCGGGACCAGCAGTTGCTCATCGAAAGCATATTTTGTTTGAGAGATGCTTTTTCTGCAAAGATTCTCCGGATCAATGACCATGATGAAGGATTCAAGTCAAAAATGGAAAGCTGACTAAATACCGAGGAAAATGTATCGAAATACTTATAATGATAAATGCGATTTCTATCTTTACTCATAATCCATTGACGGTCGATGTGTCCATAAGTCCGGGGCGGAGTATTGGTGATTTTACTTAGAAGTTCATCAGCTTTTTTGTTCGAATAGGGCAGAATTTTTTCCTGAACATAGAAAGATCCAATGCTCAAAAAAAGTCCTAGGATAAGAACAGGAACAATAATTCTATAAATGCTGATTCCTCCTGCCTTCATGGCAGTAATCTCGTTGAATTTAGACATGATCCCAAGGCTAAGGAAAGCCGCTGTTAACGCCGCGACAGGAAGGATGTAATGGACAAATTCGGGTATCTTATACCAGAGAAATTCAAAAAAAAGGGATAAAGGCTTGTTGTTTTCATAGACTTTATCGATCTGCTCGAAGAACGTTACGATGATAAAAATTGAAAGCAAACTGAGAAAAACAAGAAAAAATATAAATGAGAATTTTCTTATGATATAGCGGTCAAGAATATTCGGAAAAGGAAGAGAAAACCTGGGAACACTCCGGAAAACAGGCTTTTTACGCGGTCGGAACCGGGCTTCTATTTTAGTTTTCCAGAATCTGTAAATAACCAAAGAAACAGAAAATTCCTTTAAAGAGCGGATCAAAAAATAGATCCCAAGACAAATAAAAATAATATTCGGTCCCCACATCCCAAACCATGGCGTAATTCTTTGTTCCATGGCCAGCTGTTCTCCGGCCGTTATTAAAATATAATAGATCAGTATAATCACAATGCTAAGAGTAAATCCGCTGGTCCGTCCTCCTTTTCTTGTTGAGGCACCTAAACTCATACCCAATAGTGCGAAGATTAAACAGGCTAACGGAAGCGCGAATTTTTTATGAATCTCAATAAGATGAGAAATGTGGTTCCTTTTTAACTGGGCTATGGCTGGAGAATTTTGCTTCTCCGGCGGGATTTTTTCAAGCTTTGAACGAAGGATCTTAAGTCCTTGAAACAATTCACGGATATCCTTTTCTCTCTCGCCCTTCTTTATGGAATCAGAGGACAAGATACTTTTTACATTCAGTTCTTCCTCGAAATGCTTAAATGCTGTAATTTTATATTTTTCGGGATTGGATAACGAATAAGAATGGGAGGCTCCGTTTGATAATTCCAAGATTGCTCTTTTCTCTTCAGGATAGAAGTTAAGCCGGCCTGATTCTGCAAAAACTGCTCTGGGCTCATCACCTGAGTTTGACAAATAAACAAAAATTTTTTCCCAGCTCTTATCACGGGCAATATCCTGAACGAAGATCACGGTTTCAGGAATCGATTCATTGAATTCTCTTGGCTTAATTCGGCTCATTTTATTGACAACAGATCGAGAAAATGTTTGTACCCACTTATAGTTAGCCTGAGGGGCAAGATACAAACTGAGGAACGAGGTCAGAAGAAAGCCAGCGAATGAAAAAAAGAGAATAGGGACAAGAAATCTTTGATTGCTGATTCCAAGAGTCCGGAAAGCTGTGATCTCAGCATCGGAAGACATGCGGCTTAATCCGGCTAAAATGCCCATCAATATAGACATAGGCACAGTAAACGCGAGAACAGAAGGAATTAGGTAAATAAACAATTCCAGTGCATTGCCGAAGGAAACTCCTCTTGAGATGAACATCTCAGTAAAAAGGAGAATCTGGTTCATCAGAAGAACAAACGTATAGACAACCAGACCTATAAAAAAAGGGGGAATAATTTCTTTATAAATATAGCGGTCAAATAGCGCAAACACGCACTATGTTATATCACAGTGATGAGGAAAATATAAGGGGTCAGACAAAAGTCTGACCCCTATCATGTTAACTGATTAATACATCCCTTCGCCTGGAGGCATGGGGGGGTATTTTGGCCCTTTTTCCTCTTCAGGTATTTCTGAGACCAATCCTTCGGTAGTCAACATCAGTCC
>JAEORY010000066.1 GCA_016840645.1 Candidatus Borrarchaeota archaeon
GGTTAGAGGAGATGTTTTATTTTCATCAGAAGCTATCTCATTTCTTGGTGGCGTTAACCCAAAAACGGGAATTGTGATCGCTCGTAATCATAGTCTAGAAGGGAAATCTATTAAGGCCACAATCCTTGTTTTTCCACACGGGAAGGGCTCAACTGTTGGATCTTATGTCCTTTATTCACTTGCAAAGAATAATGTAGCTCCAAAAGCCATAATTAATCGAATAGGCGATCCTGTTGTGGTTGTAGGTGCAATTATTGGAGAGATACCCATGCTTATTGATGTCAACATTGATCTACTACATGATGGAATGACGGTTGAAGTTGACGCAGACCAGGGACTTATTAAAATTTTAGACTAAAAGGCAGGGCCAGATATGTTTTTGACTGCTGAAGAAGAACGAATTCTTGATGGAGAAGAGGGTTACGCTCGCCAGTTAGCAATGAAAATTGTTGTTAAACTAGGAGAAATCTTTTCTGCAGATAAACTTATTCCGATAACTGCCGCACATATCTCAGGTGCGTCCTACAAGACTATTGGTGATGCACCAATCGCGTTTTTAGAGGATTTAGTAAAAAATGGTGCACGAGCTTCCGTAAAAGCTACCCTTAATCCAGTTGGTTTTGATCTTCACGATTATAAAAATTGGTCTCTTTCGAAAACTATCATTGAGAAGCAAAAACTCATTATTCATTTGTATGAAAGTCTTAACATTCAACCCATATTAAGCTGTACACCTTATTATTTTGAGGATCTGTCTTTTGGTGATCATATTGCATTTTCCGAATCCTCAGCGTGTGTATATACAAATTCAGTTATTGGTGCAAGAACCAATCGTGAAGGCGGACCAAGCGCCTTAGCAAGTGCAATTATTGGAAAGACAGCAAATTATGGGTTACATATCACGGAAATGCGTCAACCTAAATTGCTAGTTGAGGTAGAAATCCCACCTAAAGAATATGCTGAATTTGGAATGCTCGGCACTTATGTAGGACGATTAGCTCGAGACAATATCCCGATCTTTCAAGGTATTCGAACCGCCACAAATAATCAATTAAAGTACTTAGGTGCTGGACTTGCTTCTACTGGAATGGTTGCTATGTTTCATATGCTTGGAATAACACCTGAAGCTAAAGAAATTGATGTAAAAGAATATAGCGAGAAAATAACTGTATCAAAAGATGAATTGAATAATGAACTAAATAAACTCTCAACAACGGATAAGATTCCAGATTTAATCTTCATAGGATGCCCACATTGTTCTCTTCAAGAAATACAAGAGATTGCAGCGTATCTGTGGAACAAAAAAGTGAGAACCGATTTAAAATTATGGATTTGTACTTCTCAGGAAATAAGGAAAAGTGCACAACAAGAGGTAAAAGCAATTGAAAACTCGGGCGCTAAAGTGATTTGTGATACATGCATCGTCGTTGCATATCTTGAGCAGTTAGGCATCAAAACTATGATGACAAGTTCTGCGAAAGCTGCGAACTATACACCACAGATGCACTGTGATATTGCAGCTGTGATGAATACTGTTCAAGGCTGTCTCGATACTGCTACTACCAAACTCAAAGATATATAGGGGACTTATCGAAAAGGTTTCTCATAGGAGAGTGCAAAAAAAGATGGATTTACGTACATTTTTAAGGGAGCAAGAAACGAATGGACGTCTTATCAAGATCAATAAACCTGTTTCGCTCAAATATGAACTTTCTGCTTTATTAAAAAAGTTAGATGATGGATCTACGATCATTTTTGAGAATACTGATGCAACTCAGATGAAGATAGTTGGAAATACTTGTGCATCAAGACAATCGCTATGTATGGCGCTTAAAAAAGATATGAAATCCCTTCATGATACTATAATAAATGCAACGAAATCTCCCCGTACACCAAACAAAATTTCTTTCTCATTATTAGAAGATAGAATGCAATATGCACCAGATCTCTCACGATTGCCAATTCCTACATTTTATGAGAAAGATCGTGGACCATACCTAACTGCGTCTTTAGTCTTTGCAAAGAGTCCCACTTCTGGTGTTCAAAATGCTTCATTTCATCGGATGTTAGTGATCGATAAAAGACATCTTGCTATTCGATTAGTGCCACGTAATCTCTATAAATTTTACCAGCTAGCAAAAGAGTCAAACCAATCATTACCGATTGCGATAGTTATCGGGCTACACCCAGCGGTGCATATTGGTGCATCAACACCGCTCCCCTTTGAATTTGATGAAATGAGTGTTGCTAATGCTTTAATGAATGATGCACTAACAATGGTTTCAACACCATCTCTTCAGATTGATGTACCAAGTCATGCAGAAATCATCCTAGAGGGTTATATTCATCAAGATGAAACTGTTGAGGGGCCATTTACTGATATCACTGGTACTTACGATGAAACTCGCTCGCAACCAATCGTAGAGATAACCAATATGATTTTTAGGAAAGATGCAATGTTTCAGACAATCTTACCGGGTGGTATGGAACATAAAATATTAATGGGCTTTCCAAAAGAGGCAATAATTTATGAATACGTGAAAAATGTTGTTCCTGATGTCCATGCAGTCAATTTAAGTGCGGGTGGGTCTGGCTGGTTGCATGCTATAATATCCATAACTAAACAAAAACAAGGAGATGCAAAGAACGCTATATTTGCAGCATTTGCAGCTCATCCAAGTCTAAAAATCTGTACTGTAGTTGATGAAGATATTAATGTTTACGATATTAATGATGTAGAATGGGCTATCTGTACAAGAATGCAGGCCGATGAAGATGTTTTTATTCTCCCAAAATGCCGGGGTTCGAGTTTAGATCCATCAGGAGATCAGAATGCCTTGCTCACAACAAAGGTAGGCATTGATGCTACACGAGATCTCAATAAACCTAAGGAACACTTTGAAAAGGCCCGAATTCCTGGAGAAGATAAAATCAATCCCGCGCAGTTTTTTTGATTTCATAGAATATCTTTTATGCGATGGAATTTGATTGTTCAGCTAAGTGAAATTATAAGAGAGGAGTTAGCGGAAGAGGAGGATAACGCCTGACAAATAAGAGCCAGTACCTCCCACTTCTTCAGATTATTGAAGGTGCGCTACCTCATGCAAAAGCTTTGAGGCTTCCTGCTTCTTCGACGGACTCGATCCCCTTTCGGGTTACGGAGGTCTTATCTCCACAGGCTTAACATCCCTACGCCCCGTAGGTACTCATAGACTTTATTACCAACAAACTATATAAACCTAGCACAATTTATCACCAAGCTAAAGAAAGGAAAACAAAGGATAAGAAACAATGTTAACTTAAAAGGAGGGTAAAGCCTGACAGATATGAGACAATACCTTCCATTACTTCGTATCATCGAAGGTAAAGAGGTTATCAAGGTTGGTAGTATCCAGAAAATTGAGAATGTGCTTGTTTCCTCACAGAGAGGCGCCTATGATACTCCACGAAAAATGACCTCGACTTTTTTGAACATGTTTAAAACTTGGAGTGAACTAAATAATACCTTGAACAAGAAAAGTTGCCGATTTTGTAATCTAGATATCGTGGAAACTGATGAATCCTTTTTAATTCAGGTAGCTGATCATCATGAAAAATCACCTGCTCCAATAGATACACAAAAAGAATTTATGAAAAGAGGATTTGTACTCCTTACGAATCCTCAACCATGGCAAATGATCCAAGAAATTTTAGTCCTAAAAAGGCATGTTAATACAAGTTATGACTTTACAATGACTGAAAATGAAAATCTATTTTATTGTGCCTTAAGTTGCTGGGAGCGTTATTCAGCCCTAAAAACTGAGTTACAATCGTATGCAGAGACGTCATTAAAGGAAAGTTGGCTAACCTTATTCACAAATGATAGAATGGGAGCAACAGTATTACATGCTCATTGCCAACCAGGCGTTAGCCTACTTCCTCCAGGAAAGGAAACGAAACCTGAATTCCTTTCACAAGAGGCATACAATTTTGCTGAAACAGAAGCCTTTTCTGTATCAACTGTTCCTGGCAGAAACAATGAAATCGTTGTTTATTCGAAAAGATCATATACTAATAATGAACTAAACAAGATTACGATAAGCGAACAGTTAGGACTAATACGTACCGCAATTCTGGCTTTATATAATGATCTTTTCGGGGGAAAATTGCCTCTTAACGAAGGTATGTTTTTAAAATTCGACAGTCCTTCAATTTTGGTTTACGTTATTGTCCCTTATTTTAACGAGGGAGCACCTCAAAGGCTATTGAATCTGCAATATTATTCTGGAACTCCAAGAGAAGTAGCACAAAATATGGCCATAAAGTTGCAACAACTTGATGAGTGGAAAATGTTTGAAAAACAGGGCCTAAAACTTACCATCACGGTTTAAACTTCATGTGCATCATGTGCATCATGTGCTTGAGTGTCATGAAACAATGATTTTTAGGTGATATAGCTACGTAAAACTAATTTAGCCCGTAGAATCCCGTTTTTGGGATGGATTAGCTAACACTCATTCGTATATCGGATTACTAAGAATGCGATCACTCGAAAGTTTTATATTAACGACTCTACGTATTATATTAAAATAAAATAATACAATAACACAATAATGTACTACCTATTTTTTTCGTGCTGGAATTGCGAACACTCCTTACGGTGTGATGTATGAACTTCAAAATCAGAAACCTTCTCATAATTAGCCTCGGTGCATTCTTGGTCTTCCTTATAGCAAGCGCCGCGACTATCGTAGTATGTGCGGAAGAACCTAAAGAAATACGCATTGTGCAGTCCTTTGATGTTCCAGGAAAATTAGATAAGGTGTCAGGAAAGCGTGTGACCCCATCTGGATTAGCGTGGGATGGGCAGTACCTCTGGAGCGCCAACTGGGATAGTCAGAGAATTTACCAGTTAAATCCGGTTACCGGTGAGATAGTTAAATTCATCTCTTCTCCAGGAAGACAACCACTGGGATTAGCGTGGGATGGGCAGTACCTGTGGAACACTGATGGGCAGACTGAGAGAATTTACAGACTCAATCCGTCTAATGGTAGAACAGTCCGCACCTTTTCGCTAAAAAGGTTCGATTCCTATTTTGGGTATGTAAGGCTAAGAGGCATGACATGGGATGGGCACTACCTATGGTGCGCCTGGTATTCTAATGATTACGAAGAAGAAGAAGATAATATTTACAAGATCGATGTGGCGACTCTTGCTGTAGTCTTCTCCGTTGACAATCCAGGAGGAAAACGGGGATCAGGGTTGGCGTGGGATGGCCAATACCTGTGGACCATCGGATCGAACCCAGATTATTATAGATATACAATTTACAAGTTAAATCCATCCACCGGTGAGATAGTTGACTCCTTCGATTATCCAGTACGGGACCATCCTGAGCAACCACGGGGATTAGCATGGGATGGACACTACCTGTGGTCCGTCGATACACATAAAATTTACCAACTTGATGTAACACCCTCGCCACAGCCACCCGTCTGTCCGTGTATGATCGCAATCAGTAGTATCATCCCTGTTACCTTAATTGTCGCCAGGGTAATGAAAATGAAAAAACGTGAATAAACCTACTGTGGGTGAGCTGTATAAACTTCACCACCAGAAACCTTCTCATAAGTAGCCTCGGTGCATTCCTGATGTGTCTTATAGCAAGTGCCACGACTCCAGTGATATTTGCTGAAGAATCGAATGTTGAAGAAGAACCATACTGGGGCAATTTAAAAGTTGGCGATGAAATGTGCTGGCAATGGCAGTGTCCATCGCCCATGGTGCTTTATACAACTGAGGACTACAAGCTAGAGATTCTTGAGGTCCGGAGGGACCGCTTAAAGGTCGAATACTATTCATATATGTATAATGAGGGTGATCCTCGAATAGAAAAAGAAGAACGTGGAATAGCTACCTTGTCTTCTGCTAAACTCTGGCCTTTAATATACCCAGTGGCTTTAATGCAAGAGAATGAGGACGTCGAAATAAAGACTTACGAGTATAAAGGAAGCACTTATATAGCAGCATATCTTTGGGTGAATGCCACTGAATATTGGTGGGATTACAGTACGGGAATCCTTTTTCAAATAGATTGGTGCAGCGATGATAAATTAGTTTTTATTGAATGGGGGCTGTGGCATACAAACGCTGATCACAGCTATTTCATGTCCAGATGCAGTTGAGACCGGTCAACCCTTCACTATCGCTGTTACGATAGAAAATCAGGAGTATAAGGAGGACGCGCAAAACGTCACCGCAGCTATCGACCTACCGAGCGGTTTTTCGCTGATATCCGGTTCAACAGAAACATTTATCGGGGCGATAACGGCGGGAGAAAACACAACGGTGAGTTGGACTGCGAAAGCAGCAGAACCGGGAAATTTCTCTATAACAGTGAGTATCAATTCAGCAAATGAAGCCCCAGATTATCGTATCATTACCCTGCATGTGAAGCCCAGTGTCTGGTATATTTTGACACACACGACCTATGCGGGTTTACCATCGTTCGTGTGGATCGTGCTGATATGTGCGGGCAGCGGTATTGTAGTTGCGATCGTATTAAAAAAAAGGTATCAAGAGTCAATAGATCACTGGAGCATGTTAGAAAAAAAATTTCCTTACGATAATGCCATTCTTATCAATAAAGGCGTTGACTTTCGCGAAATAGGGAGATTTGATGAAGCTGGCACATGCTTAGAAGAAACTTTAGAACGTGATCAGAACAGCGCACATGCTTGTAATAAGATAAGTAGTAATCTACAGACTAGAAGTATTTGCATTTACAACTGCTTCTAGATATTCCCTAAATCTAATTTGAAAAAGCAGAATAGAAGTTAATAATAGACTTTATCCATTATAACCTTCTCTTTGTCTGAAAATTTTACGCCTTCCATTTCTAGCAAGACACGCTTCATTCTCAGGCCACCTTGATAACCCCCAAGACCCCCATTAGTCTTGATCGCTCGATGACATGGGATTATAATTGGAAAAGGGTTTCGAGCAAGAGCACTACCTACGGCTCTAGCTCCATTTGGGATTTCTAAATGAACTGCAATTCGTTTGTAGGTACTAACCCAGCCTCGAGGAATCTCATATTCTGCAAGGATAACCCTCTTCTGTGTAGCATAACATCTATTAAAATCAACAATGTTCAAATCAAAATCTACTTTTTTGCCATCTAAGAACATGAGAATCTTTTCACCAAGATCTTCAATTAATGGGGATGATCCCAAGGCAACTTGTTGAAAAGACGCTTGAACTTTATTTTCAGAAGATGACTTTGAATCGCTTAAAAATATCCTTTGGACAATTATGCCCGATTGAGTTTCGCTCCAAACAATGCTGATATTATCAAAAGGAGTAGGAATTGAAGTCTGAAGAAGTTGCACTTTGCATCGCCAGCAAAAAATAGAAAGAAAGTTAAAGGTCTAATGCTGCAATTAAGGAATTAACACCATCTTCAGTTTTTGCGCTAGTTTTGATTACCTTTATTTCTGGGTTGATTGTAAGAGCGTCACTCACCATTTCTTCTACGTTTGCTTCTACTATCTCTGCTAAATCCATTTTGTTAATAACCGCTACATCTGAAAGTTTAAAGAGCAAAGGATGTTTTCGAACTACATGATTTCCTTCAGTTACACTAACAACAGTAATTCGCGCATGTGCGCCTAGTATGAAGTCTGAAGGACAAATGAGATTACCTACATTTTCAATGATGAGTAAATCCAAATTATCTAAATCAAGATCCCTCGCAACATCTCGAACGAAACTAGCTGTCAACGCACATTCAGATGCGGTTTCAATCTGGATGCATTGGACACCATGACTTTTAATACGAGTTGAATCAACGTCAGTAGCCATATCTCCTGCAATTGCTGCGATTCTATACTTTGATTTTATTCTATCGATCAATAATTCTATAAGAGCAGTCTTTCCAGCACCAATTGCCCCTACTACGTCAAAAACACGAATGCCCTTTTCATCAAATAACGCTCTATTTTGAGCAGCAATTCTATTATTTGCTTCAATGAGATTTCTCTCTGCATCAGCAATTGAGATGCTTATTTCATGCTCGCCCATCTAAAGTTCCACCTTCTTGTAACTGATAAAATCTATTTTCATCATTATATATTTCCAAATACTCAAAGTTTTCTCTAAAAACTGTTCGGTAGCGGCGAGATTATGATTTTTTTTGGAATTATATAGTCGTATCAATAATTTATTGCATAACCTTTTTGAAAATTGCACAAATCAAGAACGAATCAAAGGTGATCTTCATGAAATTTAAGCCCTTTGAGTTGGAACGATGGTTTGTTAAATACGAACATGATTGTGAGATCATGATGGGCGAGAGTGGAGTTAAACCGCTCACACTTAAAGAACTATTGGATTTGACTGGTAATTCTATCGATAAAGTTTTAGACACAAAACTAGGCTATGGCTGGAGTAATGGACTACCTAAGTTAAGGGAATTAATTGCTGAAGAATATGAGGAGTTAGATACAAATCACATTGTTGTAACAAATGGAGCGATAGAAGCAAATTTTATCATCTCTTACACACTTCTTGAGCCAAATTCTGAGGTTGTTACCTTTTTTCCAACATACGCGCAACTTTGGCAAGTAGGAGAAAATTTGGGAGCCCGTGTAAAGAAATTGAGATTACTAATGGATAACAAATACAAGCCAAATATTGGCCAGTTAGCGGATATGATTAGTGAAAATACAGATCTGCTAATACTAAACTACCCCCAAAATCCCACCGGAGCCTGCATCGAAAGAACAGACTTGGAAGAAATATGCGCGCTTGCAGAGCAATATAACATCCCAGTTCTTTCGGATGAGATTTACAGAGGTTTAGAATATAAAACTACAGATCGTGCCCCTCCTGCTGCTGATTTATATGAAAATGCCATTAGTGTAGCAGGGCTGTCTAAGGTTTACGGACTGCCTGGACTAAGGATTGGTTGGCTCGCTTGCCAGAACAAAGAACTTCTTAAAAGAATTTGGTCATTTCGAGACTTCACCTCAATCTGCAATGGTGTTTTAAACGAAAAAGTGGCTGAAATAGCTCTAAAAAGCCGTGAACTTCTCCGCGAACGGGGGTGCAAGATAGCTGTTAAGAATTTTGAGATATTGAAACAGTGGGTTGACGATCATAGCGATGTAATTTCATGGGTTCCCCCTAAGGCCGCTGTATTAACTATGCTTATGTATCACTTCAATATGGATTCTGAAACATTCTGTCGAGGGCTAGTTGAAGAAAAAAGCGTATTTACTGCACCAGGATCCTGTTTTGAAACTGAAAAACAATTTAGAGTAGGTTTTGGATATGATACCGAAAGGCTTAAAGAAGGCTTGAAGAGATTGTCCGAGTATCTTGATTCATTAAGGGATGAGAAAT
This sequence comes from Candidatus Borrarchaeota archaeon, assembly GCA_016840645.1. Next base: position 9,386 of record JAEORY010000066.1, read on the forward strand.
GACTTTTGGCAATTAACAGCGCTTTATAATCTATTCTTATCTCTAGTAAACGTATTATCAACCGAATAGGACTTAGTGAATCATTTTCTTTTTTTTTATAAATGTGTTAACTAAAATTCCTTTTGTTTTACGCCTGAGATGCTTAGGTCCATTAGCTGTAAAAGAAAAGTATTCCCTTTAAAAGAAGGGTTTATCAGCAAATACTTTTAAGAAAAAAAGAATATAATAATCTTTGTGAGATTTTAGGACGAAAAATCTTGATATACTAAAGTTCTTATAAGTTGGCTTTTTCTAGGGGAGAAATCGATCTTTTCAAGCATCATGAGCCCCTCATAACAGTTAATAAAATTTCTCCGAATTTTATTGACTTATAACGCAGGTTCACTGAGGTTGTAGAGATGAGGAAAACTAAAAAGCAGATTCTTGTTCGAGCATATACGCCCATTGCTAAACCTATCAATTGTAATATTCAAAAAAGTGCAACAATGCTTTTGTTGGGTAAAATTCCCTATGATAACGGGTCAAAAATCTTCAATACTAAGCTTTATTACCTCAAAGGATTACGAGGGATGCTAAGACACGCCTGTATGAGCCTTGCTCAGGACTGTGGTATCGATGTATGTCATACTAGCGAAAAAACTGAACTTAAAGACGGTACACAACTGATTCCGTCAGGGTTTCATCCGCTTGGTGCATGTGACCCTCCATGTATTCTCAAACGAATCTTTGGCACTTTTCGCGAGGAGTCCTCAATTTCCGTCTTGGCAGACCCGATTGCGTCTATTAAGCACAAGGAATTTACCACCGAAGTTCCAGTGCAAAGAGTACATATTTCAAGCGAACATAGGATCGCTAAATCTTTCACTGGAATACCGATTCAAGACTTCACAGAATCCTACTTCTCAGGCTATTTTAGTTTCTGTATTGATGTCACCGAGTTAACTAACGATGAAATCAGGTTTCTCATGGAATCTCTACTCTATATTGAAACACTTGGTGCCGGTAAGCGCTCGGGCTATGGACGTGTCAAGATTCTTAACTTGGAATTCCAAAAGGTTGAAACTACCAGAAAAGTCGTCCGCGAAAATGGAATTTATGAAGTTGTTGAGCATGAGTCCATAGCGGCTATAGAACTTGATGATATTGAGAGTTGGAGACGATCATTATCTATATAGACTTAGGACACTTAGATGGTATCTGCCTCTTTTCAACGAATAACATGCTCTTGAGCATGAGGTAACTGATCTATAAATATCTAAAGCCTTTGATGAGCATGGATGACTAGCAGGGAACGATAAAAGTCGCAAAAACTTTTTTAGAGTGGTGAGAAAAAAATTTTATTTCCCATGGGCTTATATATCCCTTTAAAATGATAATAAATTTATAATCTTCATCAAGGTGAATAAAACTGGCAAAAAATCTGATTAAAATGATGGGTATTACTAAGACACCTATTGTGAGCAAACGAAAACATTTCTTCCATAAAATTGGTGTTGTTACAATACATGGTCGTCCAAGAGTCATCGGCAAACTGAAGAAAGGAGAAAAGTGCACCCCCAAAATGTACAGAGCTTGGTTTGGAGATATTGAGTTTATTGTCCCTGAACATAAACTGGATGAGGCACTCGCCATTGACAGCATCGGGAGATATATCCATGAGGGAATGGGACAAATAGCATGGAAAGCTGTCAGCAAAATCAAGAAACCCCTTTATACCCCAAGAAAAATCAAAATTCGCAAAAAACTTCCTAAACTTTCTGATGTACAAAAAAAATTGATTATAGCTATGCTTCTACATGATTTCGTGCATACTGAACGACATCCTAGTAAAATCTACACTGAAGTTAATTTAATTGACGAAGACGTTCATAATCTTGTGAAAAACCATCATAACTATGATATGGATATAAGAGAACTTCCTCTCCTCTCCCTGCTTCAATATTATGATCGACTTTCTGCAGCCATTTCTCGAAAATTCAGGTGGACCGCGTTCTCACGTTATCGTACGGCAGAAACTGAGACTGTAGATTTCAATGTGCTAAAAAGAGAGATTGAACTGCACCAATATTCTCCTTACGCACTCTATACCTTTGTTAAACAATGTCAAGAACTTGATAAGATCAATGAAGCGCTCATATTTGGTTTCTCTTCTTTAAAAAATCATCTCTTACTACTGGTTAATCTATATTTAGATGACTTGCAAGGCGGTATGCTATCCACTCATAGTGATTAGCACGTTCTTGTGCATGAGATCTTCTCATCTATAAAGGTCTGACGCCTTTGGTGAGCAGAGATGACTCGCAGGGGACGAGAAATGTCGTAAACACCTCGCCAAGTCTCTTCAAGCCTTTTTTAACAATAAAAGGAGAAGGGGCGTTCCCCTTCTCTCTATGTTGTTTTAGAAGACATGCAAAACCCCCATGAACCGCCTTCAATTTGCCAGCCTATCTACAGCCCGTCAAGATCTAGAATGGAGTGTATGGTACAGCTCCGTGTCTTGATAGTTTTGCCTTTTTGTCAACTACATGCATAAATATCGCTTCTCTTGGTTGCACATACGGAGATGCAATGTCTAAATACCGCATATCGTGAATGAATTGTAAGGCAGATGTTGGCGTAAAGATCTCCTTTGTTTGTGAAGCAATGCGAACTCGCAGAGGTTGTGATGTGCCTATACGTGGATAAGAACCTATTAGATATCCTGTGTTAAGCGGATCTGCTAAGTACGTTCCTTCTGGAGGCAAAGTTCCATTCTTGCGATATATTCGATCAGGTATACGCTTTGTGATTTCGAGAATAACACTAGCTGCATCTTGAGGTAAAATGTCCTCTGCAATAAGTTCTTCCATAGCTAGAGAAACTCCCTTTTCAAATTCTACTATTTGTTTTGTTCGTAATCTACCGTCATACCCGAAAATCAAAGTGTTTGGAGTCGATAATCTAAATTCGTTTACTTTATTTACCGCAAAGATTGATCTATCAACTAGCCACTCTAGAATAAGTTCTGATTGGATGACGCCTTCTTCGAAATTGTAAGTTGTAGGACTACTAAGTAACAATCCTTGTTCATTCATTGTTATGATATCTGCTGTTGCTTCTTGTTTCTTCTTTATGTCTCTACTTATATCCACTGCAAGAATCAAAGGTGAGACTCCGCTAGATAGCCCACGCGCTGGATTGGCTAATAAGATCCCCGCTTCACCCGCCCCAAGAGCACGAGAGTAAATGCCAAGAGCCATCAAATTTCGGATACTATGTCTAACTCTTGATGTTTCTTGCTGTGCAATTATACGAAATCTGTCCCAGTGAATTCCTTTACTTTTTGTTCGTGTGTCGCCTAATGCACGCTTAGTTAATGCATAACATCGTGCATTGTCAA
>JAEORY010000718.1 GCA_016840645.1 Candidatus Borrarchaeota archaeon
TAGAAGCACTCCTGATATCATCCAAATTGTCAAAATGCTCTGCCAAAGCTCTACCTGTGCCTTTCCCTGCACCTACAATGCCTAGAGAAGCAAAGAATTTGGCAAGAGGTATCTTCTTTTTCTTGAGTTTAGCTTTATCAATTTTAGCTATCAATTTATCATTGTTTTTTGTCTTTTCTGGATTTGTTACCATATGTATTCCAGCAATAATCAAGATAGCGGTTCTTTCCGTAAAACCAGCATCAATTAAATCATCAACCTCTAATCCGTAAAAATCTGCCGGACATCTCACAAGACCAAAAGATACTATCTTCTCAGTTTTACTCGGTCCTATACCTTTAACCCCAAAAGTTTCAAGATAATGGAGAAAAGTCTGTACGTTTTGGGCAGCACATTTACTGCTTTTGCAAATTAAATCAGTACCAGTATTACCGACAACAGTATCAAGTTTGCTCCCGCAAGATGGACAAGTCTTAGGCCATATAACATTATCTGATTTCTTTTCTACTTTAACAATTTTAGGAATAATCTTTCCGCTTTTAATAATACTGACTTTCGACCCAACACCAATACCACGACTTTTAATAAGTCCAACGTTATGAGCCGTACAATTTTGAACATTGGTGCCAGCTAGTTTTACGCCATCAAACTCTAGAATAGGAGTAACTCGTCCCGTTCTTCCTGTCTGCCAACGAATACTCTTAACTGTTACAACCGCAGATTTCTCTTTAAACTTCCAAGCAAGCTTACCTCTCGGATTGCCAGTTGTTGAATTGCCGTGAGTCCCTAACTGTTCTCCATCTTCGATGTTATTAACTGAAATAACAATTCCATCTACTTCGAAATCTAGAGTGGGAACTTCATTTTCCATTTTGTCAAGATTCTTATAGTTGAATTCTTTAAGCTCGACAAAAGGAATTCCAAGTTCTTCTCTACACCATTTTGCTCTTTCTATTTCTGTTTTATACGTAGGATTGTCATGGTTATCAATAGCATAAGCAGTAAATTTTAATTTTCGTTTCTTAGTTACTGTTGGATCATCAAACTGTCTGATTGCACCAGCAGCATAGTTTCTAGGGTTGGCTGGAGGCTTTTTGTTGCTCCATTCATATTTGTTTTTCTTTCCATCCTTAATAATTTCTGCAACGATCTTATCAAACACTGGAATCTTACAAATAACTTCTCCACGAATCCTACCAGTAAAAGGAATTGGAAGAGTTACATTAACTCCCTCAATGTATTGAGCATTATCTGTAACGAGTTCAGCATTAACGCCATCATTAGGTCTCAGTCCGGCGGCAACAAGTTTCCCTTCTTTATAATAGAGAGCCAAAGCGACTCCATCATGCTTATATGCTGTAACAAATAAAGAACTGCTAGGACTATAACCTAGTTCATCACAACAATCTTTAAGCCATTTCTTCAATATCTCATTCTTTTCCTCAAGTGTTCCATTGGCTTTAGAAATACTCGTCATCGGAGGATCGTGAGCGATCTTATTAGAAGTGCTTTGGAAGTTAGAAGCGGTTACGCTATCGAAAACCTTGGAACTAGGATTCAAGTCTTTCAGTCTTGATCTCATTCGATCATAAACGTTATCTGGAACTTCTTTGTCATTTAGAGGATTGATACAATCTTGACCTTCATCAAAAAGAGAATCTAAAACAGGAATGATTTGTTCCAATTCTGCAATTCCATAACCTTCTACTTCAGCAAAGGTTGTATATAATTCCGCATCGTAATCTTTATCCATAATTTAGTCCTTCCAAATCTATTACATTTTGATTAGAAGATCGGGAAATACCAAAACGTAACTTAAGATTTGTTAAACAACATCTAAAATAATTGTTGAGATTTGATCAAAACTCCAACACAAAACCATCAACAAAAATAGTATCGTCTTTAGCTTTGTCAAGTCTTTGTATCTCGGTTTTGCCTTCAAGAAAAGCCCTACAAGCAAATAAGGTTTTCAAAAATAGCTCTTTTCTCCAAGGCCCAGAATTTGACTTGCGTTGATCCATTGCAAGATTTCTTAACTTCATAGCAGGACTTTTCTCATTCTTAATTCCAATACCACTATTGTATCTCTCAGCAAATTCTATAATGTCATCTATACGATCTTTCTGTTGTATAGCAACAAGAGAAATAGCTGATTGAACTGGTTGTTTGTTGAAAAATCTGGAATTAACAACCTTGCAAACTTTATCTAAAACATCTTTATATTTATTATGAAAGCTAACTATCTCGTCATCAAAAACGTTATAATTGCCCTTCATTGTTTCAAGGATATATTTAGCGGCACGAAGAGATCTTCCATCGCAATTCATCCCTGACAACTTTACTCGATCTCCAAGTGTTCTAGGTTTTGAAGTTCCGGAGACTTTAACTGCTTCAGGCTCTATACCAAATACAACACGAGTTTTAATTTGACGACCAGCCTGGACTATAGCCGAAAGACGATTTTGCCCATCATGAAGTTGTCCATCACGATAAAATGCTATATAATCGGCTGTATCAAACCAATTTCCCCTTTGAATATCATGCGTTATCTTCTTAATTTGA
>JAEORY010000719.1 GCA_016840645.1 Candidatus Borrarchaeota archaeon
GACATGTTAAAAAAAATGGAACACAGAGGACCGGACACACATGGCGTATATCTTGATGGAAGGCTACTTAAAGTGGATGAAGTTGATGAACTAAAGGAAAATCTTTCGAATGAGAGTCACATCGCACTGGGTCACTCAAGGCTGAGAATCGTGGGCAGCGAAAAAATGACCCAGCCTTATCTTTCTTGTGACGGAAAACTGGCGTTGATTCACAATGGAGAGATTTATAATTACCAAAAGCTAAGAACCCTTTTGTACAAACAACATGAAATCAAGACAAGTAGTGATAGCGAAATCATCGTTCATTTACTGGAGGAAGTTTATCAGGGCGATCTTCTGGATGCCACAAAAAAAATTATAGGACTCCTTGACGGGACATATTCCCTTGCTGTTACAGATGGTAAATCGATTGTTGTGGCTAGAGATCCCATAGGCAAAACACCTCTCTATTATATCACGAATGAAAACGTCACTTATTTTGCTTCCGAGAAAAAGGCCCTGTGGAATGGAAAAGATACTCCTCATAGGTTAAATCCCGGAGATATTCTCAGTATCAATAATTCTAGTGCAGAAGTGAGAGAAGGCTTTCATCTTCAATTTCCCCAGATCGATATCGTTGATTTCAGGGATGCCGTGGAAAGTTATAAGGATGCCTTAATCAAGTCAGTCAAAAAAAGACTGACAGGGCTTACCGAATCTCAGATCGGCGTTATATTTTCTGGGGGTATTGATTCTGTTCTCATCTCAAAACTCTTACAGCGCGAGGGGAAAAACATTATCTGCTACTGTACCGGAACTGAGGAATCGGGAGACATTATTGCAGCGCGTTCAGTGGCTGAAGATCTGGGGCTTGAGCTCAAAACGACTATCATCACAGAAGCTATGGTTGAGGATATCTTGCCCGAAGTCATTCGAAATGTGGAAGAGAGTGGACTCCTTCAAGTCGAAGTGGCTATTCCTATGTATCTGGCAGCAAAATTGGCAGCCGAAGATGATATCAAGGTCATGTTTACTGGGCAGGCAGCCGATGAACTGTTTGCGGGGTACCCATGGTATAAAGATGTCCTAGCTAATTTCGGGTATGTGAGGCTGCATGAGAAGCTTTGGGAGGATTTGATTCTTTCCTATACCGATACTCTTGAGAGGGAAGACAAACTCACAATGGCCCACTCAATTGAATTAAGAGCCCCATATCTTGATAAATATTTAATTCAAAGTGTCATGCGAATGTCTCCGAGACTAAAAATACAAGACAAAAACGATAATCTTAGAAAAACGGTTCACCGACAAGCAGCTGTTGAACTAGGAATTCCTCCCTATATCGCGTTCCGGCCCAAGAATCCTGCACAATCAGGTTCAGGAATCCATGAAATCGTTGAAAAAATCGCCACGAGACATATCAGCGGAATTGACCATGATCTGGTTAATGAAAATATCAATAGAGATAAGGGCAGCATATATCGCTATGGAGAAGAAATGTATGGCGATGATGCAGCCCGTATTTATGTGCAGCGGATGGAAGAAGATATCCAGAAAAAATATATCCCTCCATTTCTGGCCAGTTAAGTAAAATCTCATTTATCCGTCTTTTCTATTTGTATTTAGAAGAATTATGCAAAACTCTATCATTAGGGGTTTAAAATAAGATGGCAAAGAAAGCAAAAAAGAGGGTAAAGAAAATATGTATAGCACAGATAAATTATAACTCTGAAAATATCCAAAGACATGTTGAACGGGTAAAAAATATCATTAATAACTATAAATCATATGACCTGATCATTTTTCCGGAACTCATCCTGCATGGTCATCCTTCCCTTGAAAAACCCGAAGGATTTTTGTTTAGAAAGATGAAAGTCATGTATAGTGGTATCTCCAGAGATCTTTATCAATTTGTAAGAACTTTAAATGCCAGGGTAATTATTGGGGAAGTAAAAAGATGGGGCGAAAGGTACTTTAATGTTGCAACGTATATAGATAAGGATTTGGTTCAGAGTTATACTAAAACGCATATACACTGGACTGAAAATTTTGTCCCTGGAAGAGAACTCAAGCTTTTTGATTCTCCTTTTGGGAAAATTGGTATTACTATATGTTTTGATGCGGCATTTTCAGAGGTATGGAGGGTACTTTCGCTTAAAGGAGCTGATGTGATTGTGAATATCTCCGCTGTTCCGGAGACGTTTCCCGTTGATTATATGTGGCGTCGATTCATAGGTGCCGCTGTTTATAATCAAATTTTTGTAATTTATGCCAACAGGCCAGAGCCCTATTTTTCAGGCCACAGTGCTGTCTTTGGCCCAAAAGGAGATATCTTGGTAAGCTCAGGTTCTACAGAGACCATCATTGAGGCCAGTATCGATCTTAACGAAATCCAAAAATGGAGAAGAGAAGAAGAGATTTACCCAAACAGGCGCCCCCTCCTCTATCGCGAAATTGTAAACCGGCACAGACCTGAGCTTATAAGGTTACAATCTGAAACTGTAAAATCCAGGCTTGCAATAGCAAACTAAATAATTCCTAAAAAGGAGATTTATCATGAAAACTATAAAGATCATGAT
>JAEORY010000720.1 GCA_016840645.1 Candidatus Borrarchaeota archaeon
ATATTTCATTATACACTCTTTTTGCATTGGTGCTAAATCTGTCACCACCATACTTTCCATCATCAGTAATATAAACACACCCTTTTTTGCCTGTAGCCAACCACTTACCCATAACTACATAGAGTAAATGTATGAAATCTCCAAGTTTTCCTCCGACAACATAATTTAGGGTAGAGCTATTCCCATCGGGAGATAATGAATAAAAATCGGTTGGAATAGTATATTGATCTATTTTTAGATCTTCTGATCCCGATTCATCATCTACATCAATAAGAATAATATGTGGATCTCCTTGGAATAACATTTCAACTTCTTTTCGCAAACTATCTGGACATCGAACGTAAACTACGTCATAATGTAAGGAAAGATAACGTATATGAATACTATACATCTCATATTCTTGAATTGTGTTTAATTTACCCACAGTTGTGCTGGATTTGGCATAACTTTTTTGCTCTTTCAAGTTTGAAGAGAGAATTTTGTTGAATTTTGATTTAATCCTATAACGTGAATCATTCCATACAAACGTTTCAGCATATAAATCGACTTTATCAGCGTAAGGAATGGAACTATCTCTAATTCTATCGCTTAGATCCCAAATTTTTCTATTGATGTAATTCAAGCATTGATAATGATAACTATATTTATCAATGACTTCATCAACGAAAGGAGCGATAACTGAAGACTCTTTTTGGATATCTGCTAAACGATCTCTATCTGTTATCTCAGATTGCTTGATTTGAAGTATGTTATACTTATCAACAGCTTCGCCAATAGAAACGGGTATCAAAAGTTCCGTCATCTTTATTTATAGTATCTATGTAAATTTTTATACATCTTAAAGTAACAAGTTTTAACATTAAAATGGTAAAAAAAGTAAATCAATGCCGCATTTGCCATAATAAGGATTTAATCGACATAATTGATCTGGGAGAACAGTGTATAGCATCAAGATTTCCTTCTATGGGTGAACCTGACCCCATTGAAGCTCCCTTAAAATTGATTAAATGCAATGACGAATCAGATTCGTCACATTGCGGACTGATTCAGCTAGCTCATAATGTGGATCCTGGTATACTTTACTCAGACCATTATGGATATAGATCCGGTATCAACTCTACTATGCCCAAACACCTCAAAGGATTAGTTCGAGAAATTGAAGAAAGAATCCATCTCGAAAACAATGACATTATCCTGGATGTAGGTAGCAATGATTCTACTCTTTTAAAATCCTATTCTAAAGAGGCAAAATTAAGAAGAATTGGGATCGATCCAACAGGTTTGCAGTTTAAAGAATATTATCCAGAAGATGTAACTTTAGTGCCAACCTATTTTTCCAAAGATGCCTTTTGTGAGAAATTTAATGATGAAAAAGCTCGTGTAGTAACTACTATTTCTATGTTTTACGATCTTCCCGATCCTATCGCCTTTACGAGAGATATCAAATCTATCTTAGCTGAGGATGGAATATGGGTCACAGAGCAAAGCTACTGTGTGACGATGTTAGAAAAGAATTCCTTTGATACCATTTGCCATGAACATCTTGAATATTATACTCTTAAACAAATCCAGTTTATTGCTGATGCTGTGGGTATGAAAATCGTTGATATTTCTCTCAATGAATGCAATGGAGGAAGTTTTCGTATTACTCTTGCACATAATGATAGCGATATACCCATTAATCATGCTGCAATACAATCAATCAAAGAAAAAGAGGATGCTCTATCACTTCATACATGTGAAGTATTACATGAATTTTTCAAAAGATGCAACTCAATGAAAGAAGAATTAGTTCGTTTCCTCACCGAACAGAAATTAGCAGGTAAAAGCATTTACATCTATGGGGCTTCCACAAAGGGTAATACACTTTTACAATACTATGGCTTGGATAATTTTGTAATTACGGCTGCAGCTGAAAGAAATCCAAGAAAATACGGTCATAGAACACCCAAAACTAATATTCCAATCATTCCCGAAAAAGAAATGAGAGAAGCTCCCCCTGATTTTCTATTAGTATTGCCATGGCATTTCAAAGATGAATTTATTGAAAGAGAAAAAGCTTATCTTGATTATGGAGGTGCTCTTATTTTTCCTCTTCCTACTTTAACGATATATTCTACTTCCAAAAAAAAGCTATAATAACAGGGATTAACGGTCAGATCGGCTCTTATCTATGTGAGATACTAAAAGAAAAGGATTATTTAATTTATGGTATCGTGCGCTCAACGAGCAAATCATTCAGTAGAATCAATGGAGTAGCATATATAGAATGCGATATCTCAAATGTAGAAAGGTTGAAAGAAATTATCTTAAATGTGGATCCCGATGAGATCTATAACTTGGCAGCTCAAACCAATGCTGTTGTTTCTATAGCTGAACCTGAAGAATCGCTTTGGCTGAATGGAAATGTAGTTATGTCTATCTGTGAAGCAATGCGAAATATGAAGAAGCCGGTTAAACTATTCCAAGCCAATAGTTCAGAATTATATAAAGGAATAGATATAGGAAAAGTAGATGAATCCTTTCTATCTTTCTATCCAAAACACCCATATGGTA
>JAEORY010000067.1 GCA_016840645.1 Candidatus Borrarchaeota archaeon
TGCAGACACATTGTATAACTTGGGAAATTCTTACACAACATTAGAAGACTACAACAAAGCGTTAGAATGTTATCAAAAGTTACTGGAGATCAATCCTATGCATGTAGATTCATGGTTTAGCATGGGATTAACACAGTTCTATTTAAATGAATTTTACAATGCAATTGAGTGCTGGCAGAAAGCCGTAGAACTCAATCCCGAAAATATCAATGCGTGGTATAATATAGGCATTTCCTATACAGAGTTAGGTGAGTTTAGCAATGCCATTGACTCTTATAAAAATGCGGTGAAACTGAATCCTGAATACATTGATGCCTGGTATAGCTTAGGTAGTGCATATCAAAAGACAGAAGAGTATCAGACAGCAATTGAATGTTTTCAAAAAGTAGTGGAACTCAATCCTCAGCATACAGATGCATTGTTTGACATCGCCTTTAGTTATAATGAACTGAAAGATTACAACAAGGCAATTGAAAATTATAATCGAGTCATTGAGTTAACTGACAATGCTATAGCATTTTATAATATGGGCTGGGCTTATATAAGACTTGAACAAATGGATGACGCGTTAAAATGTTATTATAAGGCATTAGAAATCAGATCTGACTATGCTGATGCCTGGTTTCAGATTGGTTTTATTCTAAATGAATTAGAGAAATATGAAGATGCTATAGAGCCATATAAGAAGACTGTAGAATATGATCCTGATGATAAAGTCAATTGGAACAATCTAGGCTGGACTTACAAGGCTTTGATGCGCTATAACGAAGCCTTAGAATGCTACCGAAAAGCCTTAGAGTTAGATCCTGACTATAAAATCGCCCACTTTGATATGGGTTGGATCTATGGAGAACTTAATGATTATACGAAAGCTATTGAAAGTTATCAAAGAGCAGTGGCACTAGACCCAGGCTATTCTTCTGCTTATCACAATCTTGGATGGTGCTACAAGAACCTTGAACAAATGGATGACGCCTTAAAGTATTACAAAGAAGCTGCAAAAACAAATGAAACGGATGTAGATGCATGGTGGGAGGTTGCATTCATTAGTGGAGACCTGGGGTATTATGAAGATTCGATTGAGGCATATAAGCAGGTAGTAAAACTCGATCCAGAGTATAAAGAAGCCTGGCATAACATGGGATGGGCATTCCAACGCTTAGGTCAATTAGAAGAATCAATAAAGCCATTTGAACATGCAATTAAACTCGATGAAAATTACCTCTCAGCTATTGTAGCTCTTACGTGGGCAAAAAATAGGACTGGAAAAAACGAGGATGCTCTCAAACTTGCTAAAGAAATAATAGAAATTGATTCAAATGAAGCTGATGGATATTTTGAACTAGGATGGGCTTATACTGAATTAAATCGAAATTTAGAGGCAGTAGAAGCCTATAAAACCGTGACAAAACTGCAACCTGACAATCAAGCAGCTTGGCATAACATTGCCTGGGCGCTTAAAAAGGATGAGAAGTTTGAAGAGTCAATAGAATATTATAAAAAGGCAACAGAAATCGATCCAAACTCTAAAGAAGTCTGGAATAGTCTAGCATGGGCATTTTATGAGACAAAACGGTTCGAAGAGACAATAGAACATGGTTTGAAAGCAATAGAACTTGACAAAGAATACAAAGAAGCGTGGGATACAATTGCTTGTGGGTATTTTGGTCTTGAAGAATACGATAAAGCATGGGAAGCGTTTCAAAAAACCAAGGAGATAGATCCAGATTTTGCGGGAACAGTTGATGTTTATGACCAAGTAAAATCTATTATTGATGCAAAAAACAGAAATATCACACTCTCCGATAAAGAAATTGAACAAATAGCAATAGGAACGGCTAAAAATCACAAAGACCGAAGTGTTTCACTTCTTAAGGTTGCAACAAGTACTGGAGCTCCATTAGAAGAGATCTCTCGCATACTTTCAAACTCAAAACTTGGGTCTATTGAAACTCATGGTACTGAAGCACTTGAAGACGACGTGTTTATATTTTCTGTAAAGGCAGAAGAAGAAGAGAAAATAGAAGAAAGAGAACTTCTAGCATTTTTAACAACGGCAAAAGAGATTTCAATAGCAGATCTCTCAGAACTTACAGAGATGGATAGGATAACTATTTACAAGCATGTATGCAGTTGTATTACAAGGGGATATTGTCAAGGTCAACTTGTTGGAGGACTTAACGGCAGATTTGAAAGGATCTCAATACAAGAAACTACTGCTGGCGTATTTTCACCAGACCACTTTACGGCAGCACCCACTGCAAAAGCAACTGGAATGCTTGGCGGAATGCCACCAGGTGTAACTTTCAAAATCGAAAAAGGCGGAACTGTAATAATTGGAAGCGGCGAAGTTACGCAAGCTGATGAAGTTATTCAAGCTAAAGATGTTGCAAGAATTGAGAAAGAACGTATCGAACATATTGAGCGTATTGAACGTATTGAACGTATTGAACGTATCGAACGTATCGAACGTATCGAACGGTTCGAAGTCAGAATTCCTCAAGAGGTATTAAAAGTAATGGAAAACTCTGCAAACTCTTTTCGTGAACTAGAAAGAGAACATAACAAATTGTTGGACGATATTGATAGGCTTGAAGATGAAAAACGCGAATTAAGAAGAAAGCGTGAAAAGAGTGCAGAAGAAAATGAGCAATTGAATGCCATATTAGAGAAACTTGACTCACTAAATGATAAAGTAGATGCACATGATAAGAATATTAGGAATGAATTGCAGGAACTGCGAACACAAATCTGGAAGGCTGCGTCTCAAACTATAGACACTATAACAATGGAATTGACGAAACAAAATGCGGCATTATCTTTGGCAGTAATTTCAGGAAATCGACAACTCTTTGAATTGATAGAAGCTACCTCTATAGCCGTAAACTCTAAACTTGATGTTCAAACGGATCAACTCGAAGAACTTTCAAGTAGTTTGGAACTTAGCAATGAACATTTAGAAAACCTTCTCGGTGTTTTTGACGGACAATCTAATGAAACCAAAGCGAGTCTTAAAGACCAAATTATTAGCGTTCTACAAGAAACTGGCGGTGAAACTGCTCAACATCAAGAAGAAATTAAGGGTCTATTGAATACGATATTAGACAAGGGTGAAAGTAAAGGTGGACGATTGGGTGCTCTGAAAAACTTCTTTGGGAAGGCAAAGAATTGGATTCAAAAGCATCCTAAACTTGTTGTGGCACTAAGAATTATGTTGACTGGAGCCATGACCGCTATGGGTGTCCCAATTCCTATAATTTAAGAATTCAGGAATATTGACTAGTCAGTTGCGACACAGAATTTCCATGAACTATCTTCAGTTTTTTTTTTTGCAAAAATGGTATTCTTAAGAATCATTGCTTTTGAAACGATAACTGTATGAGAAACTCAGTCTCTATGACATCGGTATACTTGTGAAAGTATATATTTGTACTGTAGTATAACTATTCTCTACAAAAACCAATCTAACTATGGGAGAGGGTTCTTTGAAGAAGGGATGTGGGGCCATTGTAATAATTTTAATTATAATGGCATTATGTAGCACAACAGTAGTTTCGGCAACAGATTACGACTACTATGAAGTACCTTTCGAAGATACTGATTCGCTATCAGAGGGATGGTACATATGGTATCGTGTCAAGTTTGAATCGGGAAAGGTTTACAAAATCACGTTGCAGGTTCCTGCACAGGAGACTTTGATTTAAAACTTGAAAATTTTGACGAGGATACCATTAAAAAGTCAACCAGTAGCACTGAAGGCCAGGATGAACAGATTATTTATTCATGTGATGATGCAGGCTTGTATTATGTCGTTGTAGAATGCTACTCAGGTTATGGAACATATACAGTAAAAGTAGAGGAAACAGAGGAAACAGGATCTTGTTTAGGTACGCCCTTGGTAGCTCTATTCTCGATTACCGCAGTTGTTTCATACAGCGCAGTGTATTATCTGAGAAAAAAAATCACTTAAAATCTTTTTTTTATTTTCATGCCTTTCACAGTATATATGCTCTATCATTAATTTATTTGTTCACAAATCGTAAAGAAACAAATTAATATTGTTAAATTTAATGCAAAAAAGTTAAACGAAACATCTACTAAAATGCTATTTCATCCTATCAATGTACATCTTACTTCAATGTAAAACACAGTTGTGAAAAAAGAGTCATCTTGTGGCGTTCAGCGTTATACTCAACCATTATATCTCTTAAACTTTAAATGGGATGAATGCAAAGTATTTATGCAATCCTCATTCAATATTGCCGAAGGTTTTCTTATGAAAAAAATCTTTGTCCTTCTGATACTTTTTTTAGTAGTAATGAGTGGCCTGGCTACAACGCTAGCAGAAACTGAATACAATGAACTACCTTTAGAAGACACTGCGTATCTTTTGGAAAATGAGTATATTTGGTATCGCTTTTGGTTTACAAAAGGACAAATGATAGAAGCTACATTAGAGGTCCCTTCCACTGCTGATGTAGATCTATACTTTCAAAGTGATAACACGCTAGATGACAGTAATAATGATGGGTATATTGACGATGATGGAGAGCCTGACCTATTAGCAATTTCAAATGATTACGGATATGGAGTAGATGAACGCATTGAGTGGGAATGCCCGACTACTAATGAGTACTTTGTTATCGTTCATGCATTTGAGGGAGACGGCGCATACACTTTACGTGTAAGAGAAACAGGCGGTGGAGGAGGTAGTGGGCTATTAATAGGCGTTGGTGTGGGAATTATCATATTAATTGCAGTTTTAGTTGTTATTTTTCTTCGAATTCGGAAAGGGAAAACAGACACTCGACTCCCACCGACACTGACAACAACATCCAAAACGCCTGTAGAAGGTATAAGATATTGCACAGTATGTGGTTCAGGAAATACCGGCGATTCAATGTATTGTGCTTCATGTGGTGCACGGCTCTCCTAGTCGCGATAATCCATCCTTTTTTTAAACTTTGCAGAGTTAGTTTTTGGTTTTAATTAAGGCAAGGCAGTTTTGTTTGTTTTCTTCCTAAAAAAGGAGAAAATATTTGTAAACTGAAGTTGTTAGAGTAATTAAATCTCATCTAATTTGAAATACAATAGGAAGCAAGAAAATTAATCTGGTGAAGAAATTTGTTAGATCTAATTATTAAAAATGGTAGAATCATTAATGGAACTGGAAATCCATGGTTTAAAGGTGATATCGCCATTCAAGATGGAAAGATAGTAAAAATTGGTCATATTCCAATATCAAGTAATGCAAAAAAAATAATTAATGCTGAACAGCTTATTGTGGCACCAGGTTTTATCGATATTCACTCGCACTCAGATATCGTCTGGTTAGCGCGTCCAACTGCTGATGAAAAAGTACTTCAAGGTGTCACTACTGAGTTGATTGGGCAATGTGGTTTTTCTGTGGCACCTATTAAGGAAAAATGTAAGGAAGAGTACAGACAATTAGTCATGGGAGTTTTAGGAAATACAGATGTAGAATGGAATTGGAATACATTAGCTGAATATTTGGCGATGTTTGAATTTCAAGGTATAGCCGTGAACATTGCAAGTTCAGTTGGACATGGAGTCATCCGATTCTGCACTATGGGTATGGATAATAGACCTCCAACAAATGCAGAAATAGAGGAAATGAAACAAAGTGTTGCTAAATGCTTTAATGATGGCGCATTTGCGTTTTCAACAGGTTTAATTTACCCTCCTCTTACTTTTGCTTCTACAGAAGAAATTATTGAACTTTGCAAAGTTGTAAAGAGTTACAATGGCTTTTTAAGCATCCATATGCGAAACGAAAGTGATAAAGTGATAGAATCAACCCATGAAGTTATTAAAATTGGAAAAGAAACAGGAATTCCAATAGAAATATCGCATTTCAAAGCAGCAGGGAAACAAAATTGGGGAAAAGTTACTCAAACTCTAAAACTGGTGGAAGATGCCAGAGCAATAGACATCGATATAACGGTGGATCAATACCCATATACAGCAGGAAGCACAACACTAACCGCTATTCTTCCTCCTTGGGTTCACGTAGGTGGTAAAGAGAAATTAATTCAAAGATTAAAAGATCAAGAAACTAGAGAACAGATAAAAAAAGAAATAAAAGATGGAAACGATTGGGATAACTATGCTAAGGCATCTGGATGGGATGGAATACTAATTACTTCAGTAAAGACTGACCAGAATAAGGATTTAGAAGGAAAAACGCTCTCAGAAATTGCTGAAATTAAGGGGACAAATGATCCTGCAGAGACCGCTTTTAATTTATTAATTGAAGAGGACGCTACAGTATCTATGGTGCTCTTTTTTATGGACGAAGACGATGTAAAAACTGTTATGAAACACCCGGTTCAAATGGTTGGAACAGATAGCATTATTATTGGAAAATATCATCCCAGGGCTATTGCCTCATACCCTAGAATTTTAAGACAGTATGTTCGCGAAAACGCTGTTTTAACACTCCCTGAAGCGATCAGGAAGATGACCTCTTTACCAGCACAAAAAATTGGATTGCAAGATCGTGGACTTCTGCTGTCAGGATTCGCTGCAGATATAACAATCTTTGATGCTGCAGAGATTAACGATACTGCAACTTATAATAACCCTCTTCAGTTCCCAAAAGGTATAAGGTTCGTGATTGTTAACGGAGAGCTTGTTGTTGAAGAGGGTAAACATACAAGGACACTTCCAGGTAGAATTCTTAGAAGAACAGACTATCTATGAGTAGTATATCTATTTAAATCAATTTTTCTTTTTCTATTTGCTCTTCACGGCTCCACCTCAAGGAAGCCCCAGTCCTTTAGGGCGGGGAGGAATTGAGGGAGTTTTTTACTTTTACTTGGGTCTCTCCACATTTAAATAATAGCATGAACACAAGTAACTTCTTATGAAAGTGGTTACCACTGCCAAAGTCAAACTGACTGAGGTGTCCCCCGTCCTGGATGACACCATGAGGATGTATGCGCAAGCCGTCCAATTGTGCGTGGATATCGCCTGGCGACATAAGATTACATCAAAGGCAAAGTTGCAACGACGCTGTTATTATGATGTTAAGGAGCGCTTTGGACTTCAGGCGCAACTGGTGATCAATGCTATCACACAAGCTATAGAAATGGTCAAGAAGGCACGTTCCAAACCGGAAGTATCCCAAGAATTGTCGATCAGATACAATTTTCCTCGTTGCGCTTCCATAGCTCACGACTGGACGGTACTTTCCTTGTCTACTATTAAAGGACGGATGAAATTTCAGATAATGCTCCCTCAAGTGTTTGAACACTATCTTGAGTGGAAGCTAGGTGAAAGCACCCTCATTAAGGACTACAAAGGGCGGTTCTTCTTCTGCTTTACGTTCTCCAAAGAAGTCGCCATCCAGCCAAAAATTAGCAACCACTGTATCATACTGGGTGTGGATCTGGGAGTGAATGCTTTAGCAGTGACCAGTGACGGCTAGTTCTTCGGCAGTGTGAAACAGCGACGAATCCGAGGGGAACGCTTGGTGGCTGAACTCCAGTCTAAAGGCACACGTGCCGCCATCCGCAAATTACAAAAAGCGAGCGGTACGTGGAAACGGTTTATGACTTGGGTCAACCATAATGTTTCCAAGCGAATCGTGGAGAAATTATCCGAAGGAGACGTGCTGGTGATGGAGGACCTGACCTATATTCGACGGACCGCAAAATACAACAGGTGGGTGCATAAGTGGGCCTTCCGGGAACTACAACGCTTCCTGGAGTACAAAGCTACCCTGAAAGGCGTCAGGGTGGTGTATGTCAGATCCCATTACACTAGCAGGGAATGTAATCGATGTCATAGCCGGCACACTTCCCGCCATCGTGGATTCTTTGAATGTCGTACCTGTGGTCATACCCTGAATGCCGATTTAAATGGTGCACGTAATATAGCCCGACACTATAGGCGGATTATTGGGCTGGGCTGCAGTAAACACGCCCATGTGTTAGCGTGTGATGAAGTTGAAACTCTATCCCGTGTAGGTAGAGGACTGAGACCAAGCACAGCTAAAAGCCTCATAGTTTTAGCGTGAGGTAGTTTACAATAATCTACTTAGAAAATGAAAGAAAATTAAGAATGTTCTTGATTATGCATTATTGAAATCCAAGTAGAAGCGCTATGATTTTTTAATATCGCCTGTCAAAAAAACTATCATTTTTTTCATAATTATTCATAATTATTCACAATAAAGTCTTTGTATTTCACAAAAAGCAAAGACATTTGCCATCCTTTATTTACAACTAGAATTCCTTTATAAATGAAATCGCAAGAATGCAGGCAAAATCTCTATTATCTCTCAATCAATCAATTAATATAAGAAGTTATTAGCTAAATTAAAATAGTTATGGAGGAAAACCATTGGAAGAAGAAGGAATAACTGGAAAGCCATTGGTGATTGATAACGGGACTGGTCTGTCCAAAAACGGCTATGCCGGTGAAGATCAGCCCAGGAGTGTCTTCCCAACGCTTATTGGCTACCCAAAATATAAATCCATTATGACCGATGTTGAGCATTACGTACGTGAGTACTATATCGGCGAAGAAGCTTTGAACTTAAGAGGTGTACTGAAGCTCATCTACCCTGTAGAGCATGGAGTGATTAATGACTGGGATGCCATGGAAAAGATCTGGCACTACACATTCTATAACGACCTACGCGTTAACCCAAACGAACATCCCGTCTTGCTGACCGAAGCACCACTCAATCCTAAAGTCAACAGGGAGAAAATGACCGAAGTCATGTTCGAGACTTTCAACGTACCCGCAATGTATGTTAGCATGCAGGCAGTATTGAGTCTGTATGCCAGCGGAAGAACCACTGGTATCGTAGTCGACAGCGGTGACGGAGTGACACATATCGTACCCATCTACGAAGGGTTCGCCATCACTCATGCCATCTCTCGTGTCGATTTAGCCGGTCGTGACCTCACCGAGTATCTAAGACGATTACTACGACAACGAGGCTATTCACTGACCTCATCTGCTGAGCGTGAAATCGTCCGTGACATCAAGGAAAAACTTTGTTACGTGGCTCTAGACCCTGAGAAGGAAATGAAATTAGCGGAGAAAGTCTCCGGTATGGAAAAGACCTATACCTTACCAGATGGCCAGGCCTTAGTGGTCGGTCCTGAACGTTTCTTAGCCCCCGAAGTATTCTTCAACCCAGGTGTGATCGGCTTAGAAGCTTCACCAATTGACGAAGCCATCTACCAGGCCATCATGAAATGTGACGTCGACTTGCGCCGCGAACTCTACGGTAACATCGTGTTATCAGGCGGTTCCACCATGTTCCCCGGACTAAAGGAACGCATGCACAAGGAACTCACCGAACTGGTACCCGAAGGCGTGGAGATCAAAATCATCGCCCCACCAGAAAGACGCTACAGTGTCTGGATCGGAGGTAGTATTCTATCGTCACTTAAGACCTTCCAGAAGATGTGGGTGACCAAAAAAGAATACCAAGACATGGGCGCCGCTGCCATTCATCGATGCTTCTAAAGGGAAAAATCCTAAAGAATACGATAGTTTTTTTATCATCTGCGCAACTGAATTTCTGGGTTACCGATCGGCTGATCTTGAGCCAGAGAATGGCAAAAGTAATCAGTCGATCCAAAGCCTTTATATATTTTTTTTGAATTTGTAATCATAACAGGTGATGCTTTGGCTCGATATGCCATTCTCGATGTACTGCGCAGTGAAGGACCTTTAACGCCAAAACAATTGCAAACGGTTATTGGTAAATCACACAGTACAATATGGAAAGATTTAAGAAGCCTTGACAGGCGTGCATTAGTATTAAGGCGATATACATTCTGGGATGGCCGAAGACGTGCTTTATATTGCCCAAGAGAGAAGCATTCCGACGGGTATATTTTTGGTATATGGGAACACGATGAACCTAAAGAAGATAAGTTACGCGTAAGAACTATAATAAAGTCAGATCTTGAAGTTCTAAGAGATTTTTTTTCAGATATTGACGTAACTTATTTGAAAGGTGCATTGAACGTCCCTGATAATTTATACTGGGTATATGTCGCTGAACACTCAAATGAGATTAAGGGTGCGATGTTAGCTTTTGAATCTCCAGATCACGTAGAGGTATTAAGGATCTTTGTTGAAAAACAATTTCGAGGAAAAAAAATTGGGACACAATTAGTTAAAAGCCTAATTACTAGTAAACCATTGCTTGCAGAGGTCTTTTTAAGAAATAGAGCCGCCTATCTATTTTTCGAATCTTTAGGATTTAGGACAGTTGGACATTCAGAACGAGATGATAATCCAACAGAAATCCTGAAACGCGAACGTATGGAGCATATTTCTTTAGGAAAATCATTCAATGAGATATAGATGTTCAAGAATCGTAAACGAATCATCGTGAACTACCACAACCGTTTTTTTTAAGAAATAATGAAAAAAGAATAGTATTATAGAGTTATACGGCAACTGCGATTTGAAGGTTCTTAACTAACTCTTTATAGCGGTTTCTGACTGTAACTTCTGTGACTCGTGCAACACGTGCGATTTCACGTTGTGTTCTGCGTTCATCTTCCAATATTCCAGAGATATAAAGAGCTGCTGCTGCTAGTCCAGTTGGGTCTTTTCCAGCAGTGATCCCTGCTTTTTTAGCCGTTTCAAGAATCTTAATAGCCCGCCCCGATACTTTTCCTGAAAGCTCTAACTCATTTGAAAAGCGAGATATGAAGTCAATTGGTGTACTGATAGGAATTGCCACATCAATTGTTCTCACGAGTTGTCTGAAACACTGTCCTAGTTGTTTTTTATTAATGCGTGAGTTTTCTGCAACTTCATCTAAGGTCCGAGGAATTTTTCTGATGCGACAGGCCGCATACAAGGTAGCGGCAACCATGACTTCAATGGTAGTACCGCGACTCATTCGTTTTTCCAATGCTTTTCGATAGATAATCGCAGCTTCTTCTTTAATTGATCGTGGAATACCCATTTGACTCGTTAAGCGATCCAACTCACTCAATGCTTGAATGAGGTTTCGCTCGCGAGAACTGTGCGTCCGAGTACGTCGTTGCCACTTTCGCAGGCGATAAATTTCAGCACGTCGGCTGGGTGCAAGTTTTTTTCCATAGACGTCTTTGTCCTCAGGACCAATCATAGTAGATAAGCCTTTATCATGAATGGAATAATTAACAGGGCTTCCTACACGACTTCTTTTCTTTCGTTCTTCTGCCGTGTAACTGCGCCATTCAGGCCCCAGATCCATCATATGTTCTTCAATAACCAATCCACATTTGTTACAGATGATCTCACCACGAGCCTCATCACAAATCACATCAGTTGAACCGCATTCAATACAATATGCTCTAGTACAGGAGTCCTTGTCGTAGTTAGATGGGCGTTTCTTCTTAATCCCTAAAGTTTCATCCATTATAGATTACACTCCTCTACTTTTCAGTAAACTCAAATAGAGCGGATTAGTTTACGGATAGAGCACCATATCTTAGATGAGGAATATTAACTTCTCAAAATAAGATCATTAGTATTTAATATCCTTTTATGGAGATTATTTAATCCGCTCCCGGTGTTCCAATGTTTCCATTTGGAAACATCCTATTTAAAGTTTACTGTTTTTGAGCAAGATTTAATCACGAAAAAGTCAAAATCAATTTTTCTAAAATGACTATATAGACAAGAAAATGATAATTTCTTTTTTCAGATGAAAGATTTTATGCACTCCTCCGCAAGAAGACCCCTCAACGTGTTGGGTGGATGAAGTGCGTTGTTTTACTTGTTTCACTTTCACGATAGTCCGTAACCTTTAAGTACTGTTTCGCATATTTCGTAAGTAGAATCGAGCTGAGGTAACACTCGCCGGTTCTCAAATTAACATCACGTTCAGGGCAGGAACTGCCCGTTGAGCCTGTTTGACATGTCTCGTTGGGGAATGGATGATTCAGGAAGCCATACAACTTGTAGGGTGGTAGTTCACGCACTCAGATTAAATGAATATCCTGATAAACTTGACTTGTAAACAATGTGGAAAATGTTGTTTGGAATGGGGGACTTACTTCGTTCTCTTAACTGCAGAGGATATTGATAGATGGATGAATGAAAATAGACATGACATACTTCAATATGTTGAATTCTTAGATAATGATACTGTAATTGGTTGGGTAAATCCACAAAATAAGACACGTTTATCACAGTGTCCTTTTCTTTACAAAAAAGACAAATCTGATTATTTCTGTTTGATTCATAATACTAAACCGAAACGATGTAAAGACTATTCTTGCACTTTCTCAGATTAAAGAGCGGTTTTCATCAAGAATTATACATGCAAGGAAGTTCTTCACAAAATTCAGAGTATTAGTTCTTCTTCACTTGATCTTTCTGGGTTACCTTATCAAAGATAGAAGGAACATCAAAAGGGTCAAAATTTGAAATGTTTTTGATGACGACACATACTTTCCCAGTTTTTCCATGAATCGAGTTTGGAATTTTCAGAAGTCTTCTTGTATCTAGTGTTACCTTTCGATCTATTCGTGGATACCTGTTTATTATTATCGCTTTAGCCAGTCTTAGTGGGTCAATAGACGGATATGTAGGAATAGATTGTTTGTAGTTAAACTGGCGTTCACTTCGCACATGTTTTAGTATTTTTTTAGAATCGCCTTTTTTGAACCCCAGTTTTATT
>JAEORY010000721.1 GCA_016840645.1 Candidatus Borrarchaeota archaeon
ATTTCAAAACCTTCTCTTTGGAATTATATTTTTTAAGAAGAAACTGCTCATGAAACATAACCCTGATATGAGGATGTGCAGTCAAAATTCTTCTGATAAGCGTTGTTCCGGATCTTTGAAAACCAATTATCAATATTTGCATTTTATATCTCCTCGTATTTCACACCTGGAAATTTATTAAGAATCTCCAAGGTTTCTGGTAATCTTCTATAGAATATTTCATTAAATTCTTTTCTGTATTTATGTAGCCTAGAATCATTATCAATTCTCATTCCAATTTCTTTATACCAAAAAACTTTTTTAATTCTCATGGTTTCTTTATAATCATATGGTCTAAGTCCACAAAATTTATATATTTTTGGAATGTTTGTTTTACTATTGAGGATCAAATCCTCATATTTTAAAGTTAGGGAGTTTTCATATCTATCAATCTCAGTAAAGTATTTCCCAATACAATCGAAATAGTCATTCAATTTTGGAATAATCAAATGCTCCCAGTGTCTTTTTAAATACAACTTAATCAATAGAGAATTCCAAACATCACACGGATGTCTCATTATCTGTATTATTCTTGCTTCTTTCTTGAAGAATTTATTCCATCTGTCACAATAAACAATGGGAGTATCTTTTGTTTTAGATCCAAACTTTATTCCTTCGTATATTATCTTTTCAGCACAATTTTTTCCAGGACCAAATGGTTTGTATAAATTCATCAATCTTTTCTTCTCTGGAAATTTTCGTAGAAGCTTAGACTCAAAATATGTTTTTTCAACCTGCGGATGCTTGTTAAATATTCTCAGTGTTAAACTGGTTCCGCTTCTTGGAAATGAAATTATCAACGCCTTCATGAACACTCCTCCGCATCTAGCGTTACAGGCCCAACTATAACTGCAGGGTTACCAACAACCTTTGTGAATGGTGGAACATCTTTTGTCACTACAGCTCCAGCACCGATTAATGCATATTCGCCAATCACTATACCACAAAGGATTGTGGAGTTGGCACCAATCGTTGCACCCTCATGGATAACTGTTGGTTTGTATTTGTCCTTCCTGTTAATAAATGAGCGAGGGTTTTTTATATTTGTGAATACAACAGATGGACCAATAAACACATCATTCTCTATAACCAACCCCTCATAAAGAGATACATTGTTTTGAATCTTGCAGTTGTTTCCTATAATTACATTGTTGGCAATAAAAACATTTTGTCCGATGTTACAATTCTTTCCTATGACAGCTTTTCCCATCACATGACAAAAATGCCATATCTTTGTACCGTCCCCAATCTGTGCTCCCAAATCAGTATAAGATGAATCGTGTATTGAAATCATGGTCTCTTCCTTATTTTATGTACTAATTCTATAGATGGTCTTGCATCTTCAATACCAAACCCGCCACCTTTTAAAATGTCTTTGTAAACCTCTGTATGCAAATCTGTAAATGAATCATCAAGTGTGACCTGTTTCCCATCTATTTCAATTGATCTGTATGATCCCCTACCTGTTGGTAGAAAACCCCTATCTGTTGATAATCTAAATTTAACAAGCGCCCTCTCCAATGAAAGAACACCACTAACATAATTTGTTTCATTAACTAAAACAGAAAGGCTTTTATATTCACCGAACAACCACAAAACCATATCAAATAAATGAATACCAATGTTTGTTGCCAGCCCACCCGATTTTGTAACGTCGCCTTTCCACGACCTTTCATACCACTTACCCCTCGGAGTTATGTATTCAATATCAACTCTATGGATATCATCATTAAGAGATTGTTTTAATTTTATTAACTCTTTGTGAAGCCTCAATTGTAAAACCGAATAAATCTTTTTGCCTGTATCGAGTTCAATTTCTTCAAGTTGATCTAAATTCCAAGGGTTTAATACAAGAGGTTTCTCACAAATAGCATGTGCTCCAACCCGCAATGCCAATCTACAATGGGCATCATGTAAATAATTAGGAGAACAAACGCTAATATAATCAACACCTTCCCCTTTACTTCTTAACTTCTCAAGGTGTCTATCGAACCTTTCAAATTCTGTAAAAAATGATGCTTCTGGAAAATAACTATCAATAATTCCAACTGAATCATGTGGGTCTAAAATCGCAACAATCTCATTCCCTGTATCTTTGATGGCCTTCATATGCCTTGGAGCAACAAATCCGGCACCCCCGATTAACGCAAATCGTTTCATGGTATAATTACCCTCATTACTTCAAAACATTCTGCATATTCATGATGGATTTGTGCCCCTCTGAATAATGCAAGAGCCCTTACTGCATCTCTATTATCGTATTTTATTATCTGTGATTCATACTGTGATATTGCTTCAATTTTTTGATCTACATGTTTTTTATTCAATGCGATGTGTAAATCATTCTTGGTAAGTCTATTGTTTTTAAATGATTCATACCCCCAGATTGTAGCAGTCTGTTTGAATGCTCTAAACGTCTCTTCTGAAATCGTTTTATGATCCTGATGTGTATCATATGAGTTATGAGTTATAACCAAATTAGGCTGTATCTCTTGCTTCATCAT
>JAEORY010000722.1 GCA_016840645.1 Candidatus Borrarchaeota archaeon
TCGGTGGTTGTGCCGAAATTGGCAAAACTCTTTCAGGTAGAATATTTTTAATATCCTTTTCAAATACTTTTAATAAGATCTCCCCATAAAGTGTAATCCCTGCTTGAGTAAATAAATACAATTGTTGTTCGGAAATATCTAGTAAATAATGTTGTGCTGCATCTCTAAGACTATTAATATTTTGAAGGGTTAAAGCCTGATCCTCAGATAAACAGCGCAAATTAGTATCGCTTAAACACTTTCGAATACATTTTTCAAATCCGATTGTTTCTTTAGCTCGAGCTTCTCTAATTCGTCCATCTTTGTGGAGAATTGATGCTTTTAACAAAAGTTCAAAAGATCTATCTAATAATATTAGAACAATCTCATTTCGACCTGTATCCCAAGGTCTGTTGAAATGCTCTATAGAAAGGATCAGTGAATCTAATGACTTGTTTAATAAAAATTTTGCTTCTCTTTTCATCCTGGGTAAATACTTTCTATAAATTTATCAGCTCAAAATAAGTTGCTTTGTGCATATGGCATCAACCTCGATATATATTTTCATTATGCCAGGTGAGAAATTCACCAGAAGGCTTATCAATTGGACGTCGGGGGCGGTTAATCTCCTGACCATGAAACATAAAATAATACTCTCCGTTATCAAATTCCTCTTTGATGCGGCGGCTGATCTCTATGTTGAGCTTGGGCGTTATAGTCAGATATCCTCTATCGAATAGCTTGTGCATGTCGCTCCGCAGGAGCACACCGTTTTTGACATCGTGAGGACCGCTATCGGCATATGGCTTGATATGGGCTGCCTCTAAGACCGGGAGCACTCGTTCCTGTGTGATAGCACAGGACCGCCGGTAAGCATCTGTGACCACAATCTTGAAGGATCCCTGCCCTAGTCTCGGCTTTATCAATGTCTCTTTTCCGTATCTTGCTCTTTCTTCCTTTGTTTGCAAATACGTTTCGTGAGTCAATTGTATTTTAGCGAGGATATGTTGGAGTCTGTTCCAATAGTATTTTGATTCCTCTGCATCTGGTTCTACCTTTTTCCCTCTGACAATATTTGGGCTCCAATCAAAGACATGTATCCAATCTGATTTGTCCAATAAGAAAGGATGTTCGAGAAGGATGCAGCCTATCGTAAAATCCTCGAATAAGTCGTCTGTTCTGCGGTATTTGGCGATGCGATGACGCATTTCCAGCAGTGAATTCGCTCCGTTTTTCTCCTGGAAGGCATCCCAGGCTAGGCTTATTGGGAGGAGTGTCGAATGGGCAAAAAATCCTCCGCCCACAATATAATCATTGGGGCTGTGGAGTTTGAAGAGGAAGAGTTCTCCCGGTCGAAGGGCTCTGAATATGGTTTTTCCGGATGGCTGCCAGAAGTTGACTTCATCCGGGGAAGGAGAGAGGGAAGAGAGGTGGTTGAACCAAGCTTGATCTGTAATTCCGATGAAAAAATTCATGATGGTTGCGCTTTTTTTGGTACCCCCATACTCATTTTACTTAGGCCCTATCTCTGTATTTACAGAAAATTATATGCTTTATTTGATAAAAATATTACACCCTGTTGGCTTGTTGGTCAATAACCCATAAAGGGGAAATTTGGGGGGTGATTTTGCTGCTCAAAAATTCATCTGAATTTAAAAACATTATTCCAATGCCAGTAAAGAGCTTTTTCGTGGTGACTTTGGAATATTTCGACTCCGCTAATCGTCTAGATGAAAAAATGTTTGATAATTGCGGCCCATGAATCGTACCAGATGGAAATTTCTCGATTTATGCTTTTATAGCGAACAGCTTCGTTTTTGAAATAATCATGTATTTTCATTGCCGATTCCCGACCGAGCCCCTCGAAAGGGCCTAAAGATTGTTCCAGGATTGTTATTATGACATCGAGGCCGCTTGCCAGTGCATCGAGGATTATCGTAGGAAAGGGAATTTTGTTTTCCGAGTATATTTTTTGACTTAATGAACTCTGCGCCTCTAAAACATCGATAATAGGCATATATTTTTTTTCCATTTTGCCACCTGATTAATAAAGTTAATGAAAATGCCTTTTCTTTCATTATTGGGCGATGGCAGATTCAATCGCTGCTATTTAAACTCCCACCTCTCGCATCCTCTCTGCAGGGCGGTCACTTCCACAGCTTCGGCTAGAGCAGAAAAAAGGGGGAGCTCCCAGTTCGGATGATAGAGTTTATCTCCACCTAGAATCTTTCCCGCCTCAAAATCGAAACGGGGTTCACTTTCTTTCCTGAGAATCTGCCAGTAATAAATAATCGAATCTTTCCTGCGAATAAGAAGGCTATGACTGGGAAGTTTGTCCTTTTTTTGCAGATTCAGCCTGGGTTGAGAGGGCATAAGATTCCAGAGGTCGTTGTTTCTCCAGAATGAAAACGGGATCACATGATCGATATCGAACTTTTCAATGGTTTTACCAGACCACACACACTCGACACGTTGAAGGTTTCTGTAAATCGAACGTGCAAGAGAGACTTCCCTTTCCGGAAGAGGATTGACTAAAAGTAAGTCGATAACTTTGCTCGGAG